>JANQOL010000171.1 GCA_028289675.1 Pirellulaceae bacterium | reverse complement strand
CGCGAGCCGATCGTTTGAGTAATCACGTACTCGCGCTCATAGTCTCCGCGCTCATAACGCATCCTCAGCTGGCCACTCCGTTCGAAAAAGGTGGCTACGCCGCCGCGATAGTTCAGTTGAGCCTGCCCCGAAAAGTCTCCCAGCACGGACTGCTGATTCGCGACGGCATTCATCCAACGATGCGGATGCTGAGACCACTGGGCAAAGTTCTCCTGGTGACAATCGGCGCAAGCCTGAGGACCTGAATAGTCCGGCGGTGCAATATTGCTGGTTGTTGACACCGGTCGCACCTGAGCCATTACATCCGGTTTGATGCGGTCCCATACCATCGTCAGGTTCCCACGCGAGAAATATCGCGTTTCGCGGGCCAATGGGTCGTTTTGCTCAGCTTCTCGCGCGGCCGCGCGTCGTTGGCCGCGTCGCGACGGTGCTTCTTCCGGCTGGGAAAACACCAGCCCCAAAACCAGTAGGCCCGCCAGGATCAAGCACGCTCCAGCGCCCAACATCATTTTCCAACCGCGGCGGGCAGGTTCGGGCGAAGCCTGTGGAGTGACTTTAGAGCGAGTCGCTGCGGACGATGTCCTGGGAACTCGTTTAGACTTTTTGGGCATACCGATGGGACGATTGCGAGCCGCGGGCATGGATAAGACGCTAACTGGCCCTATTCTACCCAATGCCAGCTATCGCTGAAGCAACCAAACTAAGCAACCTAGACAGGCGATTGCAAACTGCGTCGATGTCGGGCCATGCCCAGAGCACCGTGCAAGTCGCCGAACTGTGCAAGTCACCCCACGTTGGCAACCGACGCAGATTGCCAATGCAATATAGATAGCATTGCCGGTCGGTCTTGGCTTCACCGCATTGGATTGATACACCTTTCCGCATGGTTCGGCAGATCTTAACAACATGGAGGCGGGGCTGTTGGCGGCTCACCGCTGTCCGGTCCACGCACTGGTTTCCTCCAGCTATTGGGCTGGTGCTATTGGCGGCGATCTGTGGATGCAGTTCCCTGGCAACGTCGTCGGATGATGACGAGCAGTTGTCCACGCTGAACCGGCTGATTCGTGAAACGCGGATGGCGGCTAAAGGCCGACAACCCTCGCATCAAAGAAACTGGCGACCGGACCTGATGGTACTTCCGCACGCCGAGTTTTTGAACGATCGGGTTCGGTTATTCAATATCCGAGATTGCAACTATCGCACTGAAGAAGACTACGATGTGCGGCATTTTGATCGACAGATCCTGCTGGACGATGTTCAATCGATCGACTTTATTGTCGTACCCTTCAAAGAGACACCCGCGATTGCGCACACGATGCTGAGTTTTGGGTTGGCCGATGGAGAACACATTGTTTACTCCGTCGAGGCGCGCTTGGAACAGGGCGAACAGTACGCTGCGCTGCCCAGTGCTGCCAAACAATACGAATTGATGTGGGTCGTTGGAACAGAGCGCGACCTGATTCTGCTGCGCACCGAAGTCAGGGATGTGGACGTCTACCTTTATCGTCTGAAGGCTACCCCCGCTCAGGCGCAGCGGCTGTTTCTGGCGGCTACCGCTCGTGTCAACGAAATCGCCCGCACGCCCGAGTTCTATGACCTGCTGACGAACAACTGCACCACCAACATTGTGGACATGGTGAACGAACTGCGGCCCGGCTACATTCCTCAAGATATCCGAGTCGTCTTGCCCGGCCACTCCGACCGCTTGGCCTACGATTTGGGGCTACTGGCTGTCGAGGGACCGTTTGAGCAAATCAAATCGGCTAGCCGCGTCAATCTTCGCGCCAAACTGCACATCGATTCCCCCAACTTCTCAGCCATGATTCGCCAGTCACAGTAATCGAACGAGCCAAGCGGTACATCGATCCCAAACGCATGCCCAGGCTACTCGGCGCGGAACTCATCCGGGCGATCGGTGCTGGGCTCAACCGGGTTGATGGCGGTCGACGAGATTGCCGGCAGCATCGAACTCCAGAGGCCGCGGCCGGTCGACGACTTCGAGCTGCGAATCGCCCCGCGCCGCGTCAAAGAACACTTCACTGCACTCGATCTCTTGGAGATGCAACGTGTCTTGGATCCACATCGCGGCAACTTGATCGGGAGGCAGCCAGCCTGACAGTTGAACGGCTGTTTCCAGGGCCAGTCGATCGTGCGCAAAATCAATGGGCAGCATGGCTCCGGTGACGTGCCCTGCCGTAATGCAGTTCATGCGGGTCGCCCGTGGATCCATTGCCTCAATCACTCGCTGGTGACAGAGTTCCGCCATGCCAATACCAGAGGCGTTGCCTTGCGTGGCCTCCGTCAAGCTTCTCACGTAGATGTGGTGTATATCCGGCTGGTCTCCGTCGATCGCGGCATGATCGTTCTTTTTACGACCAATGATATTGGTGTCCATACCTGTGCCGGAAATGTTCTTGCCAATGTGATCCACAATCAAGAAATCAGCTTTGGAAAAAGGCAACTGGGGCATCCAAGATTTGACCTGTTGCAGCAACTCCGGTTCGGTCGTTTCGATTTGCTCCGGCTCCACGCCCACAACCTGCGCCGTCTCCTCATAAGCGTTCTCCAAGATGGCCAAACCAGCCAGCACGTTGCAGCGAGCAATGACCTCGGCGGCAACCGAACGAACAACTTGGTCAAACGAGTAGTTGCAGATGACGCGATGATAAACTTCGGCGCCGCGTTGTTTACCCAACCCGATCAGCATCATCTTCATTAAGCCGCTTTCAATCTGCCCTCCAAAGCGCGTGTGCTGCTTGATGCGATTGACCACCAGTACGTCATCGGCTGCAGCCGCCTGCCGATCGATGTACACCGGAAAGCCTTCTTTGGCTTGGCAGATCAAGTCGACGTCCATGGAGCTCGCCACCGGGCACCCCATGCTGTCTTCGGAGACTCCCAAAGTTTCCAGCACACGGGCTTGCCCCTCGGCGGTCGCGCCGCCGTGGCTGCCCATGGCCGGCACAATAAAGGGAATCGCCTCGCGCTCGCGTAAGTAATCGACGCAAGCTTTTGTGATTTCTGCAATGTTGGCAACGCCCCGGCTGCCGACGGTGATCGCCACCCTGCGCCCACTCAGTTTGGAACGGCAGACGCGCTCCAATTCACCGTGCACGGCCTCGCGGAGCTGGGTGACTTGGGGACGGGGGAAGTGCTGGCGTACACGGAAAAACTTGGGCAAGTCGGCCGGCGAATTCATGACGGATCCGGCGCACTTGGGCTGGTGGGCGGGACATCACCAGCGGCGGCGTCCTCAGATTGTGCCGCCTGCTCGAATTCAGCCAATTGGGCGGCCATCTGACGCTCATGCGGGGCCAGCTTGACGGCCCTTCGCTGCGTCGCCACGGCCGATTCGAGATCGCCGGCCGCGAAGTAGCAACGACCCAACGTGTCCAAATAAATTGGTCGTTCTGGATCCAGTTCCAGCGACCGTAAACTGAGCTGCACAGCCTCTTGCGGATCTTCTTCGCACTTGCTGAGCAACCAAGCCAGTTGATTACAACCGGTTGCCAAACCCGCCGCTGTACTTCGACGCTGGTTGCGTCCATCGGCGCGTGCCAAGTCGTCTTCGGCCCGCACCACCAGCCGGCGAAATTCGTCTCGCATTTGTACGAAGCATGCCCGATAGTACTGCTCGTACTCTGGAGTGTCCGCCACCTGCTTCATCGCGATCACGATATCAGGGTTCGACGAAGAGTGTTCGTACGCTTTGCGCAAGCTCTGCCTGGCCACCTCTGGGCGATCTTCCTGGGTGCTAGCCAACCCATCGTAAAAGTAGTAAGTCGCCAGCACTTCGCTCTTGCTAGCGCGCATGGTCGCCCGCAGTTGGTCTTTGCCGAACTGTTCGAGCTCCGTCTCCAGCTCGTCGACCATTGGTTTCAGCGTTTCCGCGGCTTGGCGATACTGGCCGCCAAACCAATAGAACTGGGCCAGCGATTCGCGGATGACTTCGTCGTACCGCGAAGAGTCGTCTTTTAGCGCCAACTGATACTCGCGCTCTGCCCACGGAAACAGACCTCGCGACTCCAGAAATCGCGCCAGTTGCAGACGATTGTGGGCTAAAAGGCCCGTGATTCGGTAACTCTTCGACAGCGCCTTGGCTTGCTGCGGAGGACCGGCGCGCTCCCCAGCCAATCGCGCTTGTTCTTCCGCTGCTTGCTCATCGCCTTGCTTCAACAAGCTCTCGGCCAACAGGTAACTCAACTCCGCGTTTTGGGCAAAAGTATCTGCATACTGGTCGGCAAAGTCACGGAGCAGCTCCGGCATACCTTGATCCAAGGCCCATACCGAAAGCGCTTGCAGACGCATGGGCGTTTGTTCGACCAGCGCCATCAATTGCGGCCGAATCGTGGCTAGAGCCATTTCTTTGTCAGCGATCCGCGTCAGCCACGCACCCAGCCACTTGAAGAACCGCAACTTCAGCACTCGCACGCGACCGCTGCTGTCCGCTTCGACAGCTCCCTCGCTGGCTGCCAGGTTTTGCCATGGTTCCATATCATCGGATGGCCGTATCACGCTGTCAGCGAACATCTGCAGCCAGCGAACCGCTGGCCGCTCGCTGTCACCGATGGCCAACAAAACCGACTTGGCCGCCTCTTCGCTGGCAGCTTGTTTGCTGGCAGCCTGTTCTTCGGTCAACACCTCCAACAACGTCAGTGCCGCCATCTTGGACAAATGCTCATGGCGTTCGTAGCGTGCCAAGCGGCACAGCGCCATCCAAGCATCGGGAGTGTTCAGGCGGCCCAGCAGGAGAATACTGGCTTCCCGCCTGTCCTCATCAGCGGCACTGTAGTTGACCAGATAGCTGCGAACTTCGACCGAGTCGGTGTCCAACCACCAGATGATGTTTTGGCTCTCGATAATGTACTGAGCCGTGTTGGCGATCTGAATGTTTGAGTGGCTATTGGCGGCGATTCGCAGTTTTTCAAATGCCGCTAGCCCCATTCGCTGCAGTTTCCACTCGGCATCCACCCGCAGGTGATAGTTCGGATGCCCTAACTGCTCGATCAACTCGTCGACCGTTGGCACCGCGTCCGAACCACCGGGGCGACCGGATTCCGTCGCGGTTATGGGGGCAACGTCTTGAGCTTGCCCCCACAACGCGGAACATCCACCCCAGCAAATTAGCACCACCAAGCAGTGGTCTGCGACCAACTTGGGCGCACGGAACGCCATAGTGCCACCGATCCCTTTCGAAACGGGTGTCGAGCCAAGTGCCGAACGCGGAACTACTTGTCCGCCAGCAACTTTTCAACGACTTCGATGAAGTCCTTGTCCATCGGCTTGGTACCCGGACGAAAACGCGCGGCCACTTTGCCGTCGCGGCCAATCAGAAACTTCTCAAAGTTCCAACTGACTTTGCCTTTACCCACAGGCTCCGAGTCAACCGAGGTCAGGTACTTGTACAGGTCGCAGGCGCCATCGCCGTTAACTTCGACCTTTTCGAACATGTCAAAGGTCACGCCGTACTTCGAACTGCAGAACTCAGCAATCTCTTCCGATGTCCCAGGCTCTTGCTTGCCGAATTGGTTGCAGGGGAAGCCGAGCACCACCAGTCCTTTGTCCTTGTACTTCTTCTGCAAGCTTTCCAAGTCCGCGTACTGAGGCGTGTATCCACAACGACTGGCAACATTGACGGCCACAATCACTTTGTCTTTGTACTTCTTCAGCTCGACATCTTCGCCTTTAAGCGACTTCAACGAAAAGTCCAGCACAGTTTTCTCCTCGGTATCTTTGGCCGCGTCCTCAGCCCGCGCGCTAGCCATCCAACCCGAGCATGCGACCAGTCCCATACATGCCAGTAACCGCGAGTAAGTCCGAACGGAAGTCCATTTTGTCATACGACGCATCATGTCAGCCCTTTTGTAAGGAAGTTTTAGGATCGACTCGGCCATTATACCCGCTTGCCCACCGCTGGGACCCCCATTCATCGATGGCCGCCAAGGGGTCGATGCCGCTTGGCGATGCTGGACGGCAGGCCGTTTCTGGAAGCGAATTGAAAGCGATTCCGCGCTGATCCAGGCCATTTAGGTCGGCAGAGACCATCCGGGCCGCCGGTCCGTGGGTCACGCCCCAGCCAGACCCCCTTTATCCAACGTCGGTTCCCGGGCAAGTTCGTCAGACGCAACCCATTTGCGATGCGCGAAGGCAAGCTGCGTCCCGTCAGTGGCATGGAGTGTGAGTACATCGACGAACAACTTCGATTGATGGCTAACCTGGCAGCCCGTCCAGTCCAGTCGCGCCGCTCGCCACAACCAACGACCGTGAACTTGATAGTGGTCATCCGCCAGCTTGGTCACGCGCACTGCAGCATAGCTGGGCAAGCCATCCGTTTTCTGTAGACAGAAAGCGCGGAAGGAATCTCCCTGTTGCCGGAACCAGCCGGGCAACAACATGGCCAGCACCGGACCGGCAACAATTTCGCGATAGTAGACCAAACGGCGATAGACCCAACCGAAGACGAGCAAACAAACTGCCAACAAAAATAGATTGACAACCGTAGCCATTGCTGGGCTGAAACAGTACAGCGCCATCAAAGCCGCGCACAGGGATTTGTTGCCGGCTTCCAGCAACGCGTCGACCGTCGGAAAGGGAACGATCCACACCAGGAATTCGAAGAACAGCTTGACCGCGTTGATCACAATCACGTTCAACCCAGCCACCAGCGACATCATCAAATCCAGCGGCAGACTGGCCAGCCCCGCGGAACAAACGGCCGGAGACGCCAAGGCTACCTCAGCCGCAGGACTGGTTTCTGCACCTCCTCCGGCAAAACGGACGACAAACAAAATGATGACCGCCGAGTACGTTTCCAGGTTCTCCGCTGCCAACGCCAGTGGCTTGCTGACCTTGGTAAACCGAGGCAGGCTAGTTAGCACAGCCAGTGCCAACATGATCCAGAACAACGTCGGATTGTTCAGAGCGCTGCCATCGCTGAACAGCGAGCTGCGATCTTGCAGCCAATCGGGGCCGTAAGTGGCAACCCCGGACAACAGCGTCAATCCGAAGAACGGCGACAGGGCCACAGGAGCCAAGGGCCCGAGCCACTCGCTGGTTGCAAACTGCTGAGAGATTGCCTGGCTGGCGGCCATCGATTTGGCATCCACGCCGCCCAGTTGTCCCACCGCCATATCCACCGCGGTTTCAATCATGGCAACTCACTTCACGGGTCACAATTCAGGCCAACTCTGTCGGGCAGATTACGATGCAACGATATGCTCATGGAAATTCATAGGCCGGGTTGTCCGGATCAAAATCCGCTTCCGTTAAGCCCACGTTCAGCTGCACGTCCAAGTAAGTGTACTCTTCCTCCAACGGCGGCGTTTCCCCCGGCGCGCGTGGCCACAGGAAAGCAGCGTAGCGCAGTGGAATCTGCCGCTCTTGGTCGATGAAGATTTGTGCAATATGGAAATCCAAGCCAGGCAACGGCTCGGGATGCGTGACTTGAATCAAACGACACCGTCGAGTGCCTACTGGGTGATCTTCGCTGACCAACACCTTCGCTTGACTCAAATTGCGGTCACGCTCTCCTTTTTCCACCAGTTTTTCGACCAGCCGCAGGAGTCCAATCTCAGTGATGGGATACTTGTTACCCAGCATGGCCAGACTTCCGTGTGGATCCAACGTCATGCGCGTCCAGTTCTTGATGCCACCTTCATGAGAAATCAGTTTCCCGTCAAAACGATCCGACACCCAAATCACCTCGCGTCCCGCTGCCAACTTAGGTGACAGGAACTTAATGTAAGCCGCCAGGCCGCGATCTTGGCCTGCCACTCGCGCCGGGTTTCTGATTTTCACCTGCATCCGCGACTCCGCGCCAAGGGAACCGCCGACGCGCTCGCGTTTGACGAGCGTGGCCTGATAGTCCTCAATCTGCTTCAACCGCTCCAACATATCCCGAGCTTCGTCGAGCAGGTCCGCCAAGTCGTATTGGACGGGCTCTTCAGATTCATCGACATGCCCCAATCCCAGCGTGGGATGAGGAGCGGCAGAATGCAAGCCCAACGACGCTGCGCCGCCATCGATCCAGAATGGGAGCCACGACAGGATCAGCAGAAGGCCGCCCACCATGATTTGAGAACCGCGAGACAAGAACATCAGTCGTGCAATCCGAATTCGGTGGCCTTTTCCAAGAGGTCTTGGACTTCCGCCTGCTGGATAACCTGTGCCAGTTCGAGAGCTTGCGGCGCCAGTGAAAAATCGCGGTAGATGTGGTGAATGATCAAGCCCAAGTCACACAGATCGCGAAACCCCTCCAGAAACCGCACCGTGATGGCGGGATCCGCCGGATCGCGAAACGCGACCGTCCGTTCCTCGTCAATTTCGACGTAGACGGCCAACAGGCGTGCGGCCGCATCAAAGGCCGAGTTCACGGCGCGCACTTCGACGATGCCGCGTTGGCGAGCCGCATAAAGTATCGCCTTGGCTTCTCCGGACAGCCGTTCCATTAGCAACGCGGCTGCCGGACGATCCGCGCCAGGACGCACCCAACGCTCGCTACATAACTGGGCCAGCGCCACCAAGGCAGGAGCTCCATGGCCCAAGGCCTCCCAGCTACCATGCAAATAGTTGTCGACCGGATTGAGATCTTGCATTGGCGTGCCCCACTCGGTTGAGATCGCCTGTCCAGCCATCTCCTGGGATAAGTCTTCCTGTGCCACGGTCTCGCGTCAAGAAATTCGTGTCAGGAAACGGAAGCCGAAAAGTTGTGGAGCCGCCCGACGTCAGCGCGCATGATGCCGGCGCGGATCCTGTAGCTCACACGGAATGTACCACCGTGGGGCCGCCGTCTCAATCCAACGGCTTCCGCTCCCACCCGCTCACAGGCCGGTGAACGCGAGCGAAGTTTCACATCGACCTTTTCCGGTCGAACTCCGCTGCTGTGTCGGCCCATGTCAATCTCGCCGATTGCAGCGGCTGAGCGGATGAGTACTGCAGTCTCAAGCGTGTTCCGCCGCCGGTAGCGATTGCCGGCCCGCCGGTCAGGTAACGCCGGTTATGCGGTTCAATTCGAGAACTGTCCACTCGCTCGACCTCGAAAAACAAGGCGGAGCAAGTGGTATACTCGTTACTTTTTCCCAACGAGAACTCCGGAAATGGTGCCTTTGAGCCATTTCAACTTGCCAAAGGGTTTCATTTTGGGTCGGGACTACGAATAATCAGAACGGTCTGAATAGCAGGTGAAATTGGTGTCACTTGCACAGTTCGATAGGAAATTGACTGGGATTTGCCGATGGCGACAAATTCGACTCAGGAACTTACGTTGCGACTGCACCCCGTCCGCTTAGCCGTGACGCTGTGGTCGGTCCTCTGCATTGCACTGTTGCCCGGCCTTGCTCCCGCCCAGGAGACGCAGCGTTCTACGTTGAAGGTTGCCGTGCCCTCGGTGACCGCCGAGCATGCTGGCGAAGACATCACGGGCATGACCTACGTCAGCCTGTCCCCAGTTTTAGAAAACGTGTTCCGAGGTCGAGAACCAGCATCGCTGGACGAACTGCGGGCACTCGAAGATCAACAATCCAAAGTGGCCCGCGTGATCGAGCAGGTCACGGTGAACGTCCAGCAGGGAGCGGCTCAGGGCAGTGGAGTGATCATCACTCCAGATGGCTACATTTTGACTGCCGCGCACGTCGCCGGCGGACCTCAACGCGACGCGCGCATCGTCTTAAGTGACGGCTCCAGCGTGCGAGCTCGGACGCTGGGCATGAATCGCAACAAGGACGCTGGGCTGATCAAGATCATCGATCAGCCCGGTCGCCAGTGGCCCCACGCCACGCTGGGGCAAAGCGACCATCTGCGCGAAGGCCAGTGGGTAGTGGCCGCCGGACATCCCGGGGGATGGAAGCCCGGACGTGGCGGTGTGATTCGTGTTGGCCGCGTACTGAAGATCAGCGTCGGTCCCATCCACCGCGGCAGCCGTCAGCGATCCGCGCACACACTGTTCACTGACTGCGCGTTGATTGGCGGCGACAGTGGCGGACCACTGTTTACGCTGGAAGGCAAATTGGTCGGCATTCACTCGCGAATCGGTACCGACGTTGAGGACAACATGCACGTGCCCATCGACGTATTCGCACAAAGCTGGGATCGCCTCGCGCAAGGCGAAGCCTGGGGCGTATTGCCAGGCTACCAACCCTTCATTGGAGTCCGTGGCGCGCGGTCGGATGACCGTCCGCTGATCGCCGCCTTGGAACCAGGAGGCCCCGCGCATCGTGCCGGCATCCAAGTCGGTGATGTCGTACTCAGTGTGGATGGCGTCGGGATCACCACCTTCGAAGAATTGCGGCTGAGCGTGGAAGCGCGGATGCCCGGTGACGTCATGGTGGTGGTCGTGCAGCGCGAAGAGCGCAGACTGCGGTTGCCCATCACCGTTGACTCGGCTCCGCAATAACCGGCGGCCGCTGTTTGCCTCAGCTCGACAATGTCGCAGGAAGCACACTGTCATCAAACGCCCAAACACACGGACCGGACGACTTCAATTACAATAAGATCTCCATCAGAAGGAGTGGTCAGTATGGAAACTGCCACGATCGACACGACCTCGGAATGAAAGTGCATCGTGAACATCCCCTACTCGACCTTACGAAATTATCTGCTCATCGGCCTGTCCATGGCGTTGGGTGCCATCTCGGCAAACAGCCTGTCACAGACCTCTAAGAATTCACAACCCGCGACAACGGATGACGAACCCAGTCAAGGTGGTCAGTTCGTTCAGGAACCCGCGCAGCGATCTAGCCTGAAACCATCTTTTTCGCGAGACCGCGGCATTCGGTACTCGAACAAACGTAGCAACTTCCTGATGCTGCGCACGTTCAAAGACGCCATTGGTACCAGTTGGCGGAGCGCGGCGCAAATCCGCGTTGATGGACGACAAGTCGCCTTGGGAGCCATCGTGGGTTCCGACGGCTGGGTCGTCACCAAGGCCAGCCAAATCCCTTCCGGCAATTTGACATGCCGCCTGTACGACAATCGCGAATTGTCAGCCGACATCGTCGCTCAAGTGACGAACCACGACCTGGCGCTGCTTCGGATTTCGGCCACGAACCTCCCCGCCGTTGAGTGGGATACCAGTATACCGGGACGCGGTAAGTGGCTGGCCACCGTCGATCTCAAAACGACGCCACGGTCCGTAGGCGTGGTCAGCGCTGGAGTCCAGCGAATTGGCAAGTCCAAACCCGTCTTGGGCGTGCACTTGGCGGACGCCAGTCAAGGTGCGGAGGTGAAGCGGGTGGTGCCCGGCACCGGTGCCCACGAGGCCGGCCTGAACATCGGTGACTACATCTACGAAGTCAACGGCGTCCCAGTCAACTCGCTAGCCGGTTTCCGCCGCGCCATCGACACCGCCGAGGGCGGAGAATTCGTCCGCTTAGCCGTACATCGCGCCGAGACGGATTTTGCCGTCAGTGCCCGCCTGATGGACTTGGCCGACGAACTGCTGGACGAGACCGAAATGGAGGT
>JANQOL010000170.1 GCA_028289675.1 Pirellulaceae bacterium | reverse complement strand
ATCTTGTGAACGAAAACCAGCATGACTGGCTTGTCCCCAGCGTCGGACATGAAATCGAACTTCTTGTCCTTCCAATCGCCGCGGACTCCGACTGCTTGGAAGCTCGGTAGCTTCTCTCCAGCTTGCGGACCCGAGAATACTGGATCATCGGCTAGAGTGGGCGCCCCCAGACACGACAGCATCACGCAAGCAACGGTCATACGGTAGCGATTCATCGGTAAGTCTCACGGGCAGGGCGGGGTAGGGTAGGGGAGTTCAGCTGTTGGCCACTATAGCCGGAATCGATGAAACTGCCCAACGTTGAGTTTGAAATTCCCTGCTGGATTGGCAGAATCAGACCCGCTAGCTTCAAAATACTTCGCCTGCCGAACAGTGCCAGCCAGGCGTTTTGCGCAAGCGCTCTTGAACTGATCGCTGGGAATGTCCTAGTGTCGCGCTAATCGTCGGCACCGCGAATTCTCCGTGGATGTCCGAGTCGAATCGCCCACCTACAACAAGGAAGATAATGGCCACCGTTGCGTCCGAGTCGCCTGTGGAAGAGCATCTGTTGGGTCAGTTCATCCCGCTGGTGTATCACTTCAACATGTTGTTGGATGATGCTCGGGTGAATGCCTTTCGCGAGGCTTTGGCGATCGTCGTCCAGCCCGGGATGCATGTTCTGGAATTGGGCGGCGGCACCGGCATTCTGTCATCGTTTGCCGCTCGACTAGGCGCGCGGGTGACTTGCATCGAGCGGAATCCAGAGCTGGTGGACTGCTCCCGTCGTCTGCTCGCGCATAACGGCCTGGAGGCTCGAGTCGATGTGGTGCAGGCTGACGCAGGTCAATACGTGCCCCACAGTCAAGTGCATGTAGTTGTTTGCGAGATGCTGCATGTTGGACTGTTGCGAGAGAAGCAAGCTCTGGTGATCGAAGCATTCAAACGCAACTACCGCCAGGCGTTTGGAAAAACACTGCCTGTATTTTTGCCAGAGATGTCGATTCTGATGGTTCAACCAATTCAACAATCGTTTGACTTTGCTGGCTACCAGGCGCCTATTCCTATGTTCCAGGCGGCCGTGCTGGATCAGCCGCGCACGCTAGAGTTGGCGACGTTAACGCCCTACGCCAATATCGCGTACAACGAACTGATTCCCAGCAACTTTCACGTGAGGCAAGAATTTGTCGCCGCTAGGTCTGGACTCTTCAACGCCATTCGGCTGGCCACCCAAAATGTCATCACGGTGGACATGGGCCGGCAATCCGCAGTGACTTGGCCCAATCAGTGCTTGGTGCTGCCTGTGGACGAGCCCATCCCAGTCGAGGCAGGTCAGCCTCTGGAGGTCCAGTTCCAGTACTGTCCTGGTGACTCCATCGAGCAGTTGGCAAGCGGTCTGCAAGTGCGAACCATCGGCGAGCCCACCACGGATCGCTGACGTTCTGTAATCGCCCAGCGCTCAAACCTCATCCTGTCGGTCCGTCTGTCTGATCCGACTTCCACCGGGCGTCAACTACAAATGCGCTCGGTCTGTGGATAGGATGGAGTTGGCAACCTGTTAGAGTGGCCGTCGGTGCCGGCAAGGTGTGCGGCAAGACCTCTGAACGTCCAGCATTCTATTTGCGAGTAGAGGCCCTTTCATGCAACGTTTGGTATTCGCCACTGTCTGGCAGTTCATTCAGACCAGCGCGCTTGGCGGCGCAGTCACCATGGGTTTAATCAGCCCGTTGGTAGCCCAGGAAAAACTGTCTGTGCTGATTATCGACGGACAGAACAACCACGTTATGTGGCCCAAGACCACGGCCATGATGAAGTCCTATCTGGAGCAATCCGGGCGTTTCCAGGTCGATGTCCAGCGCACGCGTTTCACTTGGAAGGGAGGAAAACTGCTCGGGCAATACGCGCTGCTTGACGGCGTTGACTACGAAGAGTTGGCCGAACCCAAGTCCGATCCATCGTTTCAACCGAAGTTTGAGAAGTACGACGTGGTGCTGAGTAATTTCGGTTGGAAAGCAGCTCCATGGCCGAAGGAAACGCAGGAAGCGTTCGAGTCTTATGTTCGCCATGGAGGCGGCTTGGTCGTGGTGCATGCGGCGGACAATTCGTTTGGTAGTTGGCCAGAGTTCAATGAGATGATTGGTCTTGGCGGCTGGGATGGACGCAATGAATCGTCGGGTCCCTACGTTTACTTGGACAAATCCGAAGAGCTGGTGCGTGACGAGTCACCTGGCAGAGGCGGTTCTCACGGGCCACAGCATGAGTTTCAAATTGTTATTCGCGATGCCGAACACCCGATCACCAAAGGCTTGCCGCGGGCCTGGATGCATGTCAAAGACGAACTGTATCAACAACTTCGTGGACCGGCGAACAATATGACGATTCTAGCGACGGCCTTCGCAGATCCGCGATACAAGGGCACGGGGCGACACGAACCCATGCTCATGACCGTCACTTACGAACAGGGACGGATCTTCCATACGCCCATGGGCCACGACGATGGAGCGATGTCTTGCGTTGGATTCATTACAACCCTGTTGCGTGGCACGGAATGGGCCGCCACGGGCGCCGTCACCCTGACCGACGTGCCCGCTGATTTTCCCAAGCCAGACCAACCCAGCCGGAGAGATTTCAAGGATTAGCGGCGGCGTTGGATTGCCTTTTCAAGGACTTGGCGGTTGCCTGCAAGGCCCCAGCAGCGTGCACAATCAATAACATCTGTATCCCCGCCAATGATGCCGCATATCGGACGTGGAAGCTGATGAGGATGTATGGCAGCAAGACAGTCGCCCACACGATCAAACACGTTCTTGTCGAGGGACGAAACGGACGAGAGCCCACCAACATAAGGACGCCAACAGCCAAGCAAGGGATGGGATACAGAAGACGTACCATTCGAATGAACCGAGGTGGTTGGTGTTCGGGAGTATTTGGTACGTAGTACCACAGTGCTGCGAATAGTCGGTTGGTAACGCGCATCGCGTAGTTTCCGGGAGACGATACTACCGAAGTTCGCGCTTCTTCTCCAAGGCCCTGGACAAAATCAATCTCACCTTGGGCAACATACTTTTGGCGAAGTTCAGTTCCGGTTACTGAGTAAGGGTGATCGGCGAGAGTGATGCCGTCGAGCAGCCCGTCGTCATCGCCACACTGCGATTGCCAAAACTCGAACGGTAAATTGGATTTGATCGGCACCCACGCTCCTAGCGCGATTCGATTGCGAATCGTCCATGGTGACACGGTCAACAACGCAGCTAGTGCGGATACCGCGCCCAGTCTGACAAGTGGACGCCAGGAGTGGCCGGGTCGACAACGATCGACAGCCGTTACCGCAAGCCAGGCGCCACCGGCGATGGGACTAACCAGAGCCATCAGCCCGCCAGCAATCCCCCAGGCTGCGGCTACGCAACAGTTCTCGCTGGAACTCCATCCACGAGTCGACCCGAGCCAGAGCGCGTCGTAGACCAGCAGCAGTAGCCACACATCGTGCGTTCGCTGAAACAGCCAATGGAAGTGAATCAAATAGCAAGTGATGATTGCCACATAGCCCGCAGCGCTCCATCCCAGACCACGAGCATGGGATTGGACGACCAGCGACGTCAGCAAGACTGCCGCTGCTTGGAAAATGGCCACGCACATGACGACGTAACGTCGGTCGTCATGGGTCGCCCAGTAGATGCCCGATACGATCAGTGGCAATACCGGAGCCGTCCAGGCTGTCGGGCCGGATGGAACATTGAATGGGTCTGCAAAACCGCGACCGCTTCGAATGGCTCGAGCGACGTTGTCCTGTTCGGCTCCCAAATGATGGATGGCGTCTCTGGGCAGAATTCCCGCACCCCATTGGAGGTTGCGGCGACAATTGGCAGCATGCCAGAATGCGGCGAAGATCAGGCAAACAAAGACGGTATCTCTGATCAAGTTGCGTGATCACGCAAGAGTTTGGCTGAACGCCAAAGTGACTCGAAAACGCATTGGCGCTACATTCTGTGGCGCCAGTGCGTGTTTGTAAGATGCACGAAATTGCTTGTTGCCGTCGAGAAAGCGGATGTCCAAGCGTTGACGGAAGGACACGAGCAATTCTGCGAGGGCGTCAAGTTAGGAGCCGTTGCATGAGGTCGAAGTGCTCAAGCAATCCTTAACCATGGCCGTGCCGCTCTGGGCACCAAATGTGGCTTCGCATTCACAATCGCCGTTGCAGTCATATGTGTATTGGTGCTTGGGCTTGCTCTCGGCTTGGGCCAGAATACACTGTCCCGGCTGGTTTTCATCGCAACCGCAGTCGGCCCAGCTGGTGGTTCCCGACCCCGAGCAATTCGTACCTGTTGGGGGATTGAGGCAAGGAATGTCTGGATCGCCAGTCGGAGCCCCGCAGTCGACACCTGACGGTGGTGGCCCTGTCGGACCTTCCTGCGCCCAATAAGCAACGCAGCAACTAGAGCAGGCGGCATTCGTCATCTCCGCCAGATTCGCCGCCATACCGATGGCCCCTGAAGCGAGCAGCGCAAGTCCGGCAAATCGGATGATTCGGTTGGTCATCTTATCTCTCCATGCTTGTAGAAAACGGAAACGTGACGTACCAATTTTGGGCGAACTGAAGATCAACTGGGAAGTGTGTAATCGACATTGGACAATCTGTTGAACTAGGGACTGCCTTTCGTGTCGCTAGCGGTAGCGAACCTTCGAAACAACATGGCTCCGCCGACCATCAACAGCAGCGAGCCGACCAAGAACAGGATGCGCGATTGCCCGGTGATTGGCGAAGCGGTTGTCATGGATACCATGCGGCCAACGTCGGCCTCGTCAGCGTCCAGTTTCATCGTCGCTATCGTCGGAGAGCCCTGGCCACCTCGAATGACGTTGGTGCCAGCAGGCGCGCTGATTACGAATTCTTCGTCGGGAACCGACGCCAACGACTCACAAGTCTTTACGACATAAACATTGATCGCTTTTGTTTGAGGTCCCTCGCGTTGGATTTTGGCGATAGCTGTTGGTTGCCGAAACTCCGGGCAGAAGTTTTGCCAATGCGTAGCCAAGACGTGGTGGATGGGTTCGCCGGCGTTGAGGGGTTCGTAGCTCACAACCTCCTTCATGTCGTGGTCGAGTCGAACGCGGAACGCCAGCGATTCATTATCTTGAGACTGCAACAGATACGAATGTGGGTCATCCTGGGCACGCCAATTGTCGCTGGCCAGCTGCTGAGTTGACAGCGGGAAGAATTGCCGCATCGATGGAATGAAGATGTGCGATTTACCCAAGAACACATTCGCTTGTCCGGAGTCGGCAAAATGCTGCACTTCCCGTTGGCCATCGAACGACACGTCCCGTACTAGTTCGCCGCTCCCACGCTTGAACAATCGAAAGTGTCGTCTTTGCCCGTCGATGACTAGCGAAAAGTCTTGCCATCGCGAGCTAGCATCGTACGAGTGTTGTGCAAGTGCGTCATTGACTGCGTTCACGTAGAACTCGGCATGCTGCTGTTGGTCCTCAACCTCCGGTTGTTGCAACATGGCCTCCTGTAGGCTCTCGACGGCGACGTCGAAGGCCAAGCCATTTTCCGATTCAAGTGCGGGGACAAACATCAACCATGAACCGCGAATCTCAACTTTCTCATCAGGGAAAGCCGAAGCCGACAATGTCTCACCGCGAAGGCCATCGGCCGTAGCTGTAGTCACCCACACGCAGAGCAAAACAGTCCACGCAATTCGGTTCGAAGTCATGCTGTTATCGAGCTTTGGCTAAGGGAGCTTGTTGCATCGGTTCCATATGCACACATTTCGGCTCATCAGTTAAGCACGCCGAATGGCCGGCGCCCGTGTACGGAAAATCGATGCGGATGTCTTGACTTGCGCCCGAAGGTCGCGTGACGCGAAAGGCTAGGCACTGTTTCTTAATTGGCCTTTTCTGCGATTAGCACATTTGGCACCCTCCCGAGTTACCTACCACAGTGACTCAAGGAGGAGCCAAATGTCCC
>JANQOL010000113.1 GCA_028289675.1 Pirellulaceae bacterium | reverse complement strand
CACCCATGCCTACCAGATTGCTCCGGTGAATCCGTTCGTAGCTGGCCGCGATTACCGAGCGTACGCCCAACAACAGGGTCCCTTTGGCCGCCCAATCGCGGCTGCTGCCAGTACCGTACTCCGATCCGGCCAAGACCACCAAG
Source organism: Pirellulaceae bacterium (assembly GCA_028289675.1). Lineage (GTDB taxonomy): Bacteria > Planctomycetota > Planctomycetia > Pirellulales > Pirellulaceae > Aureliella. The sequence continues at coordinate 2,931 of JANQOL010000113.1, read as the reverse complement.
GGCGTGTTCTGCTCCCGGTATAGTAGAGCCGCCTCGTAGATACTCATCTCGCGACCGCTGGGAATGTGCTTCGTAACTCCACCTTCGGTACCTGGGACCAGTTGATTGCGGATACGGATGTTGGCAAAGGTCCCCCGCACCATCACTCGATCGTTCCCGCGACGCGAACCGTAGCTATTGAATTCTCGGCGATCGACTTGATGCTCCAGCAGATATTTGCCGGCGGGACTATCCTTGGCAATGGACCCCGCCGGTGAGATATGGTCGGTGGTGACGGAATCACCTAGCAGCGCCAGGCAGCGGGCGCCCTGAATCGGAGGAGGTGGCTCAACCTCCTCCGTGATGCCCTCCAGAAACGGTGGTCGCTGGATGTAGGTGCTGGATTCGCTCCATTGGTACAAATCTCCGGCGGTGATCTCGATGGCGTTCCACTTTTCGTTGGACGTGAACGCGCCGGAATACTGACGTACAAACATCTCGGGCAATACACACGCTTCCATCGTGGACTGGATTTCGTCAGCTGCCGGCCAAATATCTTTCAGATAAATCGGCTGACCATCAGCGTCATGCCCCAAAGGCTCGGTTTCAAAATCGATGTCCATGCGACCTGCCAATGCGTAGGCCACGACCAGCGGCGGACTGGCTAAGTAGTTCGCACGCGTCTGCGGGTTGACCCGTCCCTCAAAATTTCGGTTGCCACTCAGCACGGCTGCGGCCACTAAATCGCCTTGCGTGATAGCCTCCGACACTGGCTCGGGAAGTGGCCCGCTATTGCCGATGCAAGTCGTGCAGCCGTAGCCGACCGTATGGAAGCCCAATTGCGACAGCGGCTCGGTCAGCTGCGAACGGTCCAAATAATCGGTGACCACGCGAGAACCGGGTGCCAGAGATGTTTTCACAAAGGAAGGGACCTCCAATCCGCTCCTGACGGCATTCCTTGCGAGAAGACCGGCGCCAATCATGACCGAAGGATTGGACGTATTCGTGCAGCTGGTAATGGCCGCGATAACCACGGAGCCATGTCCGATTTCTTGGGAGCTTCCGTTGCTTTCCACCTGAACTCGAGCCGGCAGTTCACCTTCTGTCAGCCCGAATCCGCGCTCCGCCACCGGTGTGGTCAGGATCTGTTCGAACTCGCGCTTCATGTCCTTCAGTGGAACACGATCTTGAGGCCGTTTGGGGCCAGCCAGCGCCGGTTCAACCTCGCCCAGATCCAGAGTGACCACGTCGGAGTACTTCAACTCTGGCGATGACTCATCGCGGAACAAACCCTGCGCCCGCATGTAGGCTTCGACTAATTGCACTTGCTCGGCAGAACGTCCGGTTCGCGCCAAAAACTGCATCGTTTCCGCATCCATGGGAAAATACCCCATGGTGGCACCGTACTCCGGAGCCATGTTGGCAATGGTCGCTCGATCGGCCAGCGACATGTTGGACACGCCCGGTCCGTAGAACTCGACAAACTTGCCAACCACACCTTGAGCACGCAGAATCTCAGTAACTTTCAGCACCAAGTCCGTCGCCGTCGCGCCGGTGGGGAGTTCTCCAGTGATTTTGAAGCCCACAACCTCGGGCATCAGCATATACAAAGGTTGGCCCAGCATGCCAGCCTCGGCCTCGATACCTCCCACACCCCAGCCGACGACGCCCAGACCGTTGATCATCGTCGTGTGACTGTCTGTGCCCACGAGCGTGTCCGGCAGCGCCACTGGGCCGGCATGATCCTCGCGCACAAAGACACCTTGGGCCAGATACTCCAAATTGACCTGGTGTACGATGCCGGTATTGGGCGGCACGACACGGAAATTGTCGAAAGCTTGCTGCCCCCAGCGTAGAAACTCGTACCGCTCCTGGTTTCTCTCGAATTCGATCTCCACATTGCGTGAGAGCGCGTCCAGAGTGCCAAACAAATCGACTTGCACCGAGTGATCGATCACTAGGTCCACGGGAATCAACGGGTTGATCTTGCGTGGATCGCCTCCCAGAGCCTGCATCCCATCGCGCATGGCGGCCAGATCTACAACGCAGGGCACGCCGGTGAAGTCCTGCAGCACCACCCGTGACGGCATGAAAGGAATCTCGACGGCTGCTGGATGGTCAGCGCTCCAATTTGCCAGGTTCCGTACATCCTCCTGCCTGACGGTGTAACCATCGCAGTTGCGCAGCACAGCTTCCAACAAGATGCGAATGGAAACTGGCAGCTGAGATACCGGTCCAACCCCATCGGTTTCCAGCTGTTTCAAGCTGTAAAAACCCAGCTCTCCAGCTGGTCCTTCGAACGTGGAGCGGGCCTTAAACGGATCAGTTTGATGGGTCATAGCTGCCAACGGACCTTTTCACAAACAAGTCAACCGAACGACGTACGCGGGGTTCAGTCCAGCCCCGCATTGTAGCCCATGCCTAACCGGATGGGACATAGGACGCGCCGGTTCGCGCGAGTCACCACTCAGCGGAGCGCTCAGCCACTGGATTTCAAGCTAGGCAAAGCAGGGCGGATGTGGCGCATGTGCGGAAAGTTCTGCAAATTCGGACCGTATTGGTTCGATCAATTGTGCCAGGGGAGCAGATGCCCGCCCTTCGCTTCAAACCAAACTTGAGCGCGGATATGGAGTCCGAGAAATCATGAAATCCTGGATGTTTGTCATTATTTCGTGGGTCGGCCTGAGTGCCTTGGTGATTCGCCCTGTGGCCGCGGATTGCGACCGTTGCCAAACGGGTAGTTGCAAAGCGGCCTGCGACGACAAAGGCTTGCTGGACGTCGCCGATTCCCTGATGGCAAGAATGCATGCCAAATTCTGCAGCGCGCCCCAACGTTCGAAGGGCTGCGACGCATGCGATAAGGCCCCCAGCTGCGGTTGTGAAACGAAACCCAGTTGCGGATGCGAGAAACAACCCAGTTGCGGATGCGAGCAGGTTCCCAGCTGTGGATGC
>JANQOL010000112.1 GCA_028289675.1 Pirellulaceae bacterium | reverse complement strand
GTCAAAGCGAATGACCAGCACCGGAGGCAAGACGGTCCGCACCATCCAGACAGATCGCCGCAGCAGCCAAAAGCAAATCCGCTATGAAATCGTGCTGTCCGCAACGCTGTTGTTTCAAACGTTTAGTGACTTGCAACGACCGATTCGCGTGACCGGAGTGCTGTGTTCAAACCGTTTGCAGGCCATGCAACGCATCCTAGAACACGAAATGATTCATTTAGTGGAGATGCTCGTCTGGGACGACAGTTGCTGCGCGGCGCCACGGTTTCAAGCGATTGCCGGCAGGCTGTTCGGTCACACCGAACACAAACATGATTTGATTACGCAGCAGGAGCGGGCGGCTCAAAAGTTCAACGTGCGAGTTGGCTCCAACGTTCGCTTTCAACACGAGGGCGGATTCTACACGGGCACGGTCAACCGGATCACGCGGCGGGCGACCGTACTGGTCCTGGATTCGACAGGTCAGCTGTACGACGATGGGCGCCGCTACCGCAAGTACTATGTACCCATCAGTCACCTGCATCCGGCCACCGCTTAGTGATGCCGCGCATCGTCATGCTTGGCTACGACGGTTCGTGGCTGGCTATCTGCGATACTCCAGGCAGCGCATCCGCCGACGTCCACGCCTTCGGGGTTGTTCCGCCTGGAGACCAATGCCGATATAACCTGAGTTGGTGGATTGAACTCCGGACCGACGTCACCCTTTCTGCCCGCTGAGCGGCGGCAGGCGTCCACGGTTCGTCCCCGGTCAACCACCGCATGCAAAGGACGTGTCAGTGCCGTTCGCCGAAATTGGCCCCATCTCGATTCACTTGCCGCAGCGGCGTGAGACCAACGACCAACTGCAGGCCGAATTTCCCACGTGGGATTTGGAGCTGATCGAACAAAAGACGGGCATTCAAGCTCGCTACATTGCCGCAGACGATGAGACGGCCGCGGATCTGGCAGTGGCCGCCTCGGAGAAACTCTTTGCCGAACACGCTGTGGATCGAGAGTCAATCGACTTCGTATTGCTGTGCACGCAGACCCCCGATTATCCGCTGCCGACCACGGCTTGTTTGATCCAACAGCGGCTGGGCTTGAGCCAGCGCTGCGGCGCGCTCGATTTCAATCTTGGATGTTCCGGGTTTGTCTATGGTATGGCCATGGCCGAAGGACTGATTCAATGTGGAGCTGCCCGCAACATTTTGCTGCTGACTGCCGAGACGTATTCCAAGTACATCGACGCCGATGATCGTAGTCTGCGCACCATTTTTGGCGATGCGGCGGCGGCCACCCTCGTCCGGGCCAGCGAACAGCGCGGCGTGTCCGCGTTTCAATTCGGCACGGACGGGAGCGGAGCCGACACGCTACTGGTATCGGATGGCGGAGCGCGAACCGACAGTTGCGCTTTGCGACCGCGCCACCGCAAACGCTGGAAGAGTCGGCTATATATGGACGGCCCCAGCTTGCTCAGCTTTACCGTCGTAGCAGTGCCCAACCTGATCGAGCAAGTGCTAGCTTCGGCAAACTTGCGGGCCGAGCAAATCGACTGCTATCTGTTGCATCAGGCCACGCGCAAAATGCTGGAGCAGCTGCAGGTCCGGCTGGGTCTGGACGACCAGAAACTGCCCATTCGCTTGGAAGAGGTCGGAAATACCGTATCCTGTACCCTGCCGATCCTCATTTCCGATCTTCGGCAAGAAGGTAAAATAGAGGCAGGTTCTAAGAATTTGTTGATTGGCTTCGGCGTCGGTTGGTCCTGGGCAGGGTGCCTGTGGACGGAAACCTGGCAGCCTGAAGCGTCCCCGGCATGAGAGTTATCGAAGCGTGGATAAGATCCAAGGCCGAGCCCTGGTTGCCTCTCCGTACCTGACCGATCCCAATTTTCTGCGCTCGGTGGTCTACGTCTTGCGCCATGATGACGAAGGAGCGATGGGGCTGCTACTAAATCGCCCACTTGAGCTCACCGTTGGATCATTGCTGGAGCAACTGGCCGACCAGCCGGTGGACAATACGGCTCCGGTGTTCTTTGGCGGCCCCGTCGATGGACCGCTGATGATGTTGCAGCGGCGCACGGACGAGGCCGGACGGCGGCTGATCGAGGTGGCCACCGATCAGACTCAAATATTGACAGCCTGCCAAGCTAAAGACGACCAACCGTCGAGCGGTTGCCGAGTGTTCGACGGCTATTCTGGTTGGGGCCCCGGACAATTGGACGACGAACTGCAGAGCGGTGGTTGGTTGCTGTGGGACATTCAACCGGAACAGGTTTTTCAGGATCCCGAGGATCTGTGGAAGATCGCCATTCGTCAAATTGGTCGGGACATCTTGTCGGGTGGAATTGACCCGTCCAAGATGCCGGAGGACCCTGCGTTCAACTAAGCGCACTGGAGCCGAGGAAGCGCATCGGTGCCTGTGGTTCTCCGGGAACCGGTGGCGGCGCGATTCCCAAGTGCGACTCGCAATAGGCGGGGTATCCGGCTGGCACTTCTTTCAGGAACAGACCGCGCGTACCGATGCGAACCATTGTTGTGGGTGACATTCACGGTTGCGCCAAAGCTCTGCGAGCACTTCTCGAAGCCATCGCACCGCAGCCCCAAGACCAATTGGTGTTTCTGGGCGACTATGTCGACCGGGGTCCCGACAGCAAGGGTGTGATCGAACAGCTGATCGAGCTACAGCAGCAGTGCCAGACGGTGTGCTTGTTGGGCAATCACGAGATCATGTTTCGCGGAGCGCTCCGCGGGCTCAACCCCGACCTGTGGCTGGAGATCGGCGGACGCCCTACGCTGACCAGCTACGGTGGGCGCTTGGACAACGTGAGCGCCGCCCACCGCAGCTTCTTGGACGCGTTGCTACCCTACTTTGAAACCGACCAGCACTTGTTTGTGCATGCCAACTATCTGGCTGACAAACCGTTGGAACAACAGCCGGAGCAAACGCTGTTCTGGGAGCACCTGGCCGACCGACTGCCCGATCCCCACCATTCGGGAAAACACGTTTTTTGCGGCCATACTCCTCAACCACAGGGCGGCATTGGCTACTTCGGGCACTTTACCTGCTTGGATACCGGCTGCGTCAGCGGTTTTTGGCTGTCCGCCATCGATGTGGATTCCGGCCAAACCTGGCAGGTGTCACGTCATGGACACCTCCGGGAAAGTTGGAGGGTTGTACGGAAGTTATGGGCCGCGATCCGCCGCAAACGGCAATAGATAAGGAAACGCGAGCACGAATCGACCGCGGACTCGGTGCGATTCGCAACGCACCAGCTGCCCCTGGGGAAATCCCTCCAAGATGCCCGACAGGACCCCGCGAGCCAGGATTTCCGTAACAGACCCTGATTGATGACGCTTTCAGTAGTGTCCGGTGACGATAATGTCCGAGATGTCGCTCGCGACCAGAGCCAATCTGACGCGGGAATTGAATCGCTCGGCGGCCGTAGGCGGGCAATCGTCGACGCCCAGGAATGGGGCGTGGCCGGCAACGGCTGGCACTAGCGTGGTGCGGTCGTACTACTGAGCATTTGAATAGGTTCTCCGGAAATGGTCCCTTGCGGCCTGTAGGAGATCTAGGGAAAGTAGTTGGGTCACGCAGGGATTTGTGGCCCAAGTCCTTACATTTTTGACGACCCGAGTCAGGCGATCGATGAATCAATCACTCTCATCCACGTTACGCACCCCACTGTCAGGCTGCGACGCTGAACTCCGGCGAATCCTTGGTGACCAAGCTCCACCTCAGACCGATCTGGTGGCCGTCCTTCGCCATTGGGCCCAATATCGCCCCGATTGTCCGGCGTTCTACTTTACCGACGGTGAGAACGCTGAAGCGGACATTTGTCTGACCTTCGCCGAGTTGGATGCTGCGGCGCGCAATGTGGCCGGCTATCTGCAAACCTACGGCCAAATTACGTCCGGCCAGCGAGTGCTATTGGTCTACCCACCCGTCCTGGACTTTGTCATTGGCTTTTTCGGTTGTTTGTACGCCGGCGCAGTGACCGTCCCGGCCTTTCCACCTCGCCGCAATCGCAAGGGGCAGCGGATCCACGGGATTGCCAAGGACTGCTCCGCTCAGGTAGCACTTACCAACAACCACGTTCGCCAGCAGATCGAAGGGGACGCAAACTGGGTCGAATGGGAATCGATTTCGGTCATCGCCACCGACGCTTTGCCTCACGATCACTCAGCCCAGTGGAAGCCACCTCAAGTGTTGCCTGAGGACCTGGCGGTCTTGCAGTACACGTCGGGCTCGACCGGCCAGCCCAAGGGAGTGATGCTGTCGCATGCCAATTTAGTGCGCAACACCGAATTGATCATGTCGGCCTTTCAAACTACCCCGAACAGTGTGGGTGTCAGCTGGCTCCCCACCTACCACGACATGGGTTTGATCGGCGGCGTCCTGGAATCAGTGTTCATCGGCTGCACCATGGTCATGATGAGCCCAATGGCGTTTTTGCAGAAGCCCATCCGTTGGCTGCGAACGATCTCGCGATATGGGGCCACCACCAGCGGCGGACCCAATTTCGCTTACCAGTTGTGCGTCGACAAGATTACGGATGAGGAGTTGGAAGGAGTCGACCTCAGCAGCTGGCAAACGGCTTTCAACGGGGCCGAACCCGTTCGCGCGTTGACGCTGAAACAGTTCAGTGAACGATTTGCAAAACATGGATTTCGGTCGTCGGCGTTCCTGCCCTGCTACGGGATGGCCGAAACCACCTTGATTGTCACAGGAGGTCCCCAGTCCGAACCGCCCGTGATCCGCAGCTTCGACGCGTTGGCTTTGGACCAGCAATTGGTCAAACCGTGCGAGGACGACGACGCGCACGCTCGCGAAATGGTGAGCAGCGGACAGGTTCTGCCAGGTGAACAACTGCTAATTGTGGATCCCCAAACTCGTCTGCCACTGGCCGAAGACCGCATCGGTGAGATTTGGATCATCAGCCCCAGCGTAGGGCAGGGCTACTGGGAGCGGGAGCAAGTTTCTCAAGAAACGTTCGAGGCGCACACCGCCGACGGCGATGGACCTTATCTGCGATCAGGTGATCTGGGATTCATCTACGAAGACCAACTGTATGTCGCAGGACGTCTGAAAGACATGATCATCGTGCGGGGTGTGAATCGTTATCCCCAAGACATCGAGCAGACAGCCGAGCAGGCGCATGAGATCATGCAGAGCGGACAAGTTGCCGCTTTTGCCGTCAACGCGGATGACCGGGAACGCTTGATCATTACCGCCGAAGTGCAAAAACGGAGAGAGCAAACCGATTGGGACGAGGTCATCAAGGCAGTCCGTCGCGAAGTTTCGGGGCAGCATGAATTGCAACCGGACGCGGTGATCTTGGTGCGTTTCGGAACGCTGCCCAGGACGTCCAGTGGCAAGATCCAGCGACATGCTTGCCGAGACCAGTTCAACATTGGCTCCTTGAAAATCGTTGCCCAGTGGAAGTCCTGGGAGATCGACTTGCCGGATAGCGAACCGATGATTGCGGCCTCATCGTTCCAACCGGATGGGAACCAGGCTCCTACAGCGTCCTCGGGTCCTCAGCCGGATCACGAGATCGTCGACATCGTGATGGACGCGATCCGAGCCGTCGCTCAGGAGCGCGCCAAGCAATTGGACTTGGAAACGAACATTGTGTTGGACCTGGGCTTGGACAGTTTAGAGCGGATGCAGATTGCCCATTCCTTGGAGCAAACCTTCGACGGGCGCTTCCCAGAGCACGTGCTGCAAGAGATTGAAACCGTCCAAGAGGTCGCTCAGGCCATCGCTCGCTATCTGGGCAAAAAGCGCATTCGCCGTGAGATGGTGCCCACAGAAACTGGCCTTAAGCCTGCCAATAGCCGGAAAATCGCAGAGGAAGACTACCGGTTCGATCAGCTGCCGGAATATCGCCGCCTCAAACGCACGATGGCCCAGTTCGAGATGACGGGGGTGCCGAACCCGTACTTCTCGTGCCACGAAAACGTGGTCCGGGATACGACTCGGATCGAAGGGCAAGATCTGGTCAGCTTTGCATCGTACAACTACCTCGGTATGTCGGGAGACCCGGCGGTCACCAGCGCAGTCGTGGACGCTGCGCAACGGTACGGCACCAGCGTCAGCGCTTCGCGGCTGGTTAGTGGCGAGAAGCCCATTCACGGGCAGTTGGAATCCGCCTTGGCCGACTGGATTGGTACCGAAGCGGCAGTGGTGATGGTTGGAGGTCACGCCACCAACGAAACCACCATCGGGCACTTGGTCGGCCCCGGTGACCTGATTCTGCATGACGCCCTGTCACACAACAGCATCGTGCAGGGGGCCATTCTGTCTGGCGCTCGTCGCCGGCCATTTCCCCACAATGACTGGCGGGCCTTGGAGAGTATCCTGGCCGAAGTGCGAGCCAGCTACCGGCGCATCCTGGTCGTGATCGAAGGTGTGTACAGCATGGACGGAGACTATCCGGACTTGCCGAAGTTCATCGACATCAAGGACCGTTATCAGTCTTGGTTGATGGTCGACGAAGCCCACTCCATCGGCACGATGGGGCCGACTGGCCGCGGAATCGGAGAGCATTTTGGCATCTCCGGCGGCGACGTGGACATCTGGATGGGCACCCTGAGCAAGTCCTTTGGCAGCTGCGGTGGATACATCGCTGGAAGTCGCGAATTGGTCGAGTTGTTGAAATACACGGCGCCGGGCTTCGTGTTCAGTGTCGGTCTGTCCCCTACCAATACGGCCGCCGCGGTCGCTTCGTTGCAAACATTGAAATCCGAGCCCGAGCGGGTGCAAAGACTGCAGGCCCGGTCGAAGCTCTTTCTGTCCGAAGCCAAACGGCGTGGCCTCAATACGGGGCAGTCGGCGGACACTCCGGTTATTCCCGTGATCACCGGAAACTCGCTGCACGCATTGCTGCTCTCGCGAAAAATGTTCGAGTCAGGTGTGAACGTGCAACCGATCTTGTACCCGGCGGTCGAAGAATCGGCGGCCAGGCTCCGATTCTTCATCAACTGCACGCATTCTGAAGCTCAGATTCTGCATGCTGTCGAGACGGCCACGGAAGCCTTGCACGAAATCGACCCAACCTACTTTGCCCGCGCCGAATCCGCTTAAGCGGAAGTAGGATCTATTTCAGACAGCTTCGCGACCTGTTTCTTCGCGCGTTGGCAGGGAGTACACTGGACAGAGGAACTGGTGGCCCTCCCGCTAAACCACGCTTCGCACTTAACATCAAAATGCACCGATATTTTGCAGCCTGAGTCGGTGTGGGTGATGGTGCCGCCTGACGCATGAGCGGGCCTGTCCGCAAAACCGCTCAGTGCCCTGGATGGCCTAGTTTTCCGCTCCCCTCACCCTCCGCACTTGCCAGGCGATGTCTACATGAACGTTCAACAAAATCACCTTTCCGATCAGTCGCCCACTCTTCAAACTTCCGCTTCGCGTCGCAAATTCTTAGGCGCCAGCGCGGCCGCCACGGCACTGACGACCATGGTGCACACATCTTCCGCGCGTGCCGAAGAAGAGTTGGAAATCCGAATCGGCGCGGTGGGCTGCGGCGGCCGCGGCAAGGGTGCGGTCAACGATTCATTGAACATCAATAGCCGTGTCAAACTAGTGGCCGCAGCAGACCTATACGCCAAGAACTGCGACTACATGCGGAGAGCGGCCGGCAAGGCTCATCCAGACAAAGTCGATGTCGCCGACGACAAGATGTATGACGGCTTGGATGGTTACAAGCGTATCCTGGACGACAAGAACATCGACTTGGTTTTTCTTACCACCTCACCCGGATTTCGACCCTACCACGTGCAAGAAGCCGTTCAAGCGGGCAAACATGTGTTTGCCGAAAAACCCAGCTGTGTGGATCCAGCCGGATATCGTATGTGCCTGGCAGCGCACGAACAGGCGCAAGCCAACCACACCGCGATCGTGACGGGCACCCAGTACCGCCGGCAAGTCAACTACATAGAAGCGGTGAAGCAAATCCGCGAAGGGGCTATCGGAGACATTGTCAGCGCGGTGTCCAGATATTGCTCGACGGGCATCTGGTTCCGCAATCGCACCCCGGAGATGTCGGATGCCGAGTATCAACTGTTCAATTGGATGCACCATATTTGGCTGAGCGGGGACCAAATCGCCGAACAAGCTGTGCACAACATCGATGCCATGAATTGGGTGATGGGATCTCCTCCCGTTTCCGCGTATGGCTCCGGAGGGCGTTTCACGCGTCCCGAGGGCAGTGAAATGTGGGACAGCATGTCGGTTGACTACGAATATCCCGGCAATCGCATGTTGTCGTTCACGTGTCGCCAGATTCCCGGATCCGAAGGCGACAATGGGAACGTGGTCTACGGCACGAAGGGCATCTGCTATATCGGCGCGATGAGCCGCGGTTCGCGTATCACGGATCGTGCTGGCAACGAAATCTGGACTCAGGCTGGCAGCATCGCCGACGCCTACGAGCAGGAGCACAAGGATCTGGTGGATTCCATTCGCAACGGGCAGCCCATCGTGGAGCTAAAGCAAACAGCCGAAAGTTCATTGACGGCCGTGATGGGCCGCATGTCCGCCTACACTGGGCAAAAGGTCTCTTGGGACTTTGTAACCCAAGAATCGCAATTGGACTTGTTCCCCAAGGACCTGACCTGGGACAGTGACCTGCCCAAGCCGCAGTTCGCCGTCCCCGGAGCCACCAAACTGGTCTAGTGCGAATCGCACAAACAACTGGGCCGCAGCCGAGGCTGTAGGAAATGAGTAGTCCGCTTTCCGGTGGAAGCGAGCGCCTGCTGTGCACCGCCGACTCCACGTTGGAGACCTGGCTAGCAGCCTTGTCCGCCGGCGCGACCGATACTGGGGAACTTGAGCAGTCGGACGTTGCGGCCTCACAGATCGCCGCCCAGGAGCCCGCTGGCGACACGCTGCTAATGAACGTCGGTCGATCCGCGATGGCTTGCGAGTTCGAGGTCCTGCTCAATCAGTACCAGTACCGGCAAGGGGTCGATCTGGCCGTCGAGGCCTTGGATTTGGTCGAGCGACTGGAAGACCTGCTGAGCATCTATCGACCCCGCAGCGAGCTCAGCGAGCTGAATCGGTGGGGCGGTCAGCGGCCGGTGAATCTGTCTCTGGACACGCTCAGGATGCTGTGCCTGGCCGGCACGGTTCACCAGGCCACGCAAGGCGCCTTTGACGTTACCGCGGGCACGCTGTCCGAGGTATGGGGCTTCTCTCGGCGACAGGGCCGCAAACCCGATCAGGACAAAATCGATCAAGCGCTGCAGTGCGTCGGCATGCGGCACTTGGATGTGGACGTCCATGCCTCGACGGCCCAGCTACGGGCGGGCGTTGCGGTCAATCCAGGAGGCATCGGCAAGGGTTACGCGTTGGACCGTGCCAGCCAGCGGTTGCTAAGCGCCGGCGTACAGGATTTCATGGTCCACGGTGGGCTCAGTTCCGTTGCCGCCTATGGAAATCGACAGCATCATTCGACTGGAGGCGGTTGGCTGGTGTCTCTCAAGCATCCCTGGCGCTGGGAACAACACTTGGGTTCCATTCGTCTGCGCAATCAGGCTCTGGCGACTAGCGGCTCCGGCAAGCAGTTCTTTCACTTCGGGGGCAAACGCTACAGTCATATCATCGATCCGCGCACCGGCTGGCCTGCGCAATCGATGATGAGTGCGACGGTCGTGTGCGCCAGCAGCGCGGTGGCCGACGCGGTGGCCACCGCGCTGTTTGTAATGGGGCCAGCGGCCGCACAAGAGTTTTGTCGTCAGCATCCCGCGATCGGAGCCATCTTGGTCTTCCAGCCAGAGCAATCGTCCCAAGTCCAAATTGAGACGTACAATCTGGCTGAAGGCACATGGCGCCCGGAACAGCCTCAGTCCAATCACTGACCACCAGCATAGGCTGTGGTTTGGCAGTGTCTTTTTTGCAATATCTTCTTTTACATCGCCTTTTTTTGGCACCGTCTTTTTGACCCTGTTTAGCAGTCAGCCGCAGGCGTACTTGGCTTACGACTTCGCACGGCGGCGGCTGACTGCTAAACAAATTGCGATTGCTCAACATGTCGGCAACGACATGCTCCTGAACGTCCCTCGTACAACGCAAAAACTCGACGGTATTGCGTTCAACCGACGGCGGGCGGCTGGACAACAGGCTGCGGCTGGATGCCAGTTTGCGAAGATACCTGACCGGCCGCCAGAGCAGACATGAAGGCCCGGAACGGTGCCGTGCTGTGGTCATTGTTTCGCGGGAACGCTACCCCTGGCAACGAACAGTCCAGGAAATGGCACAGCTGCCGGAATCCTGAATCCTCAAGCTGACTCACGTCGTCGATTTCCAGCAGCGCGGTCTCGCGTCCGACAAAGTACTTTCCCACGCAGCGCTGGAATCGCTGATAGGCGTCAAGGTAAATGCCGACGTCAAACGCAGCCTGCCCGAAGGTCATCTCGCGAAAGGCCATCACGACTCGCATGAACTCCTTGTCGTCCTCGGAAGCCTGCTGACCGGACTTGACCAATTGCAGCCCGACGAATTGACGCTCCACGGATTGTAGCCACCGTTGGATATTGTCATCGCGACGGACATTGATGAACAGGCTATCCGGATAGGCCATGTCCAGTTGCTCGAGCACGTCAAAGCTGCACACCGGATAGTCAGCCAGCCCAGAACACTGCTTGAGGACATCCAACTGAAAGTCGCCCGCCTGAATCTGCTGGTGCATCCGCTTCAAGCGAAACGGATCGTTATGTTCAGCCGTGGGCTCACCATAGATTTTGCCCAAGTGCGCAGTGGGAACTCCTAATTCGCCCAGCGCATCGCACATCGACACCGTAGCGCAGCGGGGCAGGGCGATTACGAATACTTTGTTGAAGCTGCGCATCGCGACGAGCCAGAAGACTTGGCAAGCAAATGGAGTGACGTTGCAGAGCACCTAGCATGCGACCAGAGCATTTTTGCTTTTGACGTGGTCTATCATCGACGAGATGAGCAACCACCAGCGTCGATGAAGCAGGCCATACGTCCGCGCGACTCGCACTAGATGCGCATACGATTCTGGCCTCAAGTCTAATCGATTGTGATGCCGCGCGGCAGTGCTCGGCAGATCTGACACACTTCGTTCAGGCGGAGAACGGCCACCGCACTCCGGCTATTGATAGCTCGCCGCCAAATTGGCTCGATTGACCTGCTCATTGAGCGTCAACCAGTCGTAGACGAAGCCAATCCCCAACAGACCACCGGTCAGTAACCACAGAATACCTGTTAAGTATTTGCCCAAATAGAACCGGTGGATGCCCAGCAAGCCAATCAAAAAGAAAGAGTGCATTAGCCAGGCGACATTGTGATCGTAGGGACCGGCCACATGCCTGACGCGAGCTTCACTGGCCATCGCAGGAATCAAAAACAGATCGACGATCCAACCGACACCGCACAAACCAAAGGTGAATAGGTACAGCATGCCGGTCAGCGGCTTGCCAAAATAGAAACGGTGCGCGCCGAAGAAGCCGATAAACCACAGTGCATAGCCAACCGCCGCGGAATGCTGCGACTGGTCATAGTAGCCGGGATAGTGGACTTCGGAGGGATGGTAGGCACCGGCGCTCAACGACAATTCCTTTCGATGTTATTGGAACTTTGGAGAGTTGCTCACGACTTTCTTGTTTTCGGAAAGCTCGAACAACGTTCGACTCTGAGCTATTCGTCATCCAGGCTTGAATATTGGCAAATTCGCGACGATTCTGCCATGGGACACCGTTAGACGTCGCCGCCGAATTGCTCTGCCCAGCGATCGATTCTCCTCGCCTCGGCGGACTCCAGCTTCACGTTCATCGCTCCGGCCGTTTCGATAATCTGCTCCGCTCGTTTGGCGCCACACAGGGCTACGGTCACGCCCGGCTGACGTAGCGTCCACGCGATCACCAATTGGGCCACGGTGCACTGCTTAAACGCGGCCATGCTCCGTAGTTCGTCCAGTAGATCTTGAGCTCGCTCCCAGGCTTCGCCTTGAAAAATTGGATAAGTCACCCGCTTGTCTGAGGGATCGAAACGATGATCTCTCATCAATCGGCCGGCCAACAGGCCCTTCATCAGCACCCAGTAGCAGACCAGCGAGATAGTATGGCAGGCGCAAAAATCGCGCAGCTCGACGACGGCCTGCTGCTGCAGCATGTTAAACGGTGGCTGCGCAACGACGACCGGGCACTCGCGTTGAAAAATCTCCAACTGTTCGGCGTTGACGTTGGAGACTCCGGCGTAGCGCGACCAACCGCGATCGACAATCTCGCGAATCGCGCCAGCCGACTCCGCCACCGGTACTCGGGCATCCGGACAGTGCAAGTACATGATGTCAACTTCATCGACGTCCAGCCGCTGCAAGATCTGCTGCGCGTGGGATTGCAACGTTGCGGGACTTCCATCCACGATTCGCTGACGTCGCTCGTCAAAATACTGCCCGACCTTGCTCGACAAAACCATGTCAGTGCGATGGTCGCGCAGCATCGGTCGCAGTAGCCGATCAGCTTCGCCATCGTAGCCATAGGAGTATGCGGTATCAAAGAAGTTGATGCCCGCGTCCAGAGCCGCGTGCAAAGTCGCTTGGCTATGCTGGTCCGATACGTGCAGCGAAGAAACTCCCGCGATCGGCCAGCACCCAAATCCGACGGGGCTCACCGCCAAATCGGAGTTCCCCAAGCGAACTCGGGGCGCCGGACTCGATGGAAGTGGATTCGCAGAAGACGACATACATGTGCTCCGCGGTCAGACGACGTTGTAGCCCCGCTGTTCCAATTCTGACTGCAGCGCTTCCTTGGCGCGGGCTTCCCCGTGAACCAATCGGATGGCCTTGGGCCGTTCCTGCATTCCTTCCACGAAGCGCAATAGATCGGACTGATCCGCGTGTGCAGAATAGCCGCTCAATTGGTGCGTTTCGGCCCGAACATCATATCGACGGCCGTCCAAGCGGACCCAGTCCGTGTCTTGGATATAGCGCCCTGGAGTGCCATAAGCCTGATAACCGACGAACACGACATCCGTGGTCGGATTTCCCAAGAACTCTTTCAAATAGTTCACCACTCGGCCGCCGGCACACATGCCGCTGGCTGCGATCACCACGGCGGGCAGCTTGGACTCTTTCAGATACTCGATGGTATCGCGGTGCTCGTGATGATCTTCAACTTCAACCAGGTTGTCAAATACCAGCGGCTGGTCATCGTAACGGAGGACGCGCTGCGCCTCCTCGTCCCAATACTTGGACAAACTTTCGTACAAATCCGTGAACCGTTGGGCAAGCGGTGAATCGATGATGACATCCACGGCCTTGAGCATATCGCATTTGCAACGACGGCCGACGCGCTCGAAAATCTCATTCATCTCGTACAACAATTCTTGAGTACGACCCACGCTAAAAGCCGGGATGATCGTCACGCCTTTGTTTTCCAGCGAACGACACAGGACGTCTTCCAAGTGCTGCACCCGTCGCTCACGCCCTTCGTGATTGCGATCTCCGTAGGTGGATTCCAAGACCAACATGTCCGCCCGCTCAGGACTGACCGGATCTTTGAGCAAAGGTTGCTCGCGGCTGCCCAAGTCGCCGCTGAAGACAAACCGTTCACCCTGATGATCGAACTCGACGACAGCCGAGCCCAGTACATGCCCGGCGGGAGTGAAACGCATCTCGATTCCTCCATCCAACTGGTGCCACTTTCCATAGGGCATCGGCCGGATATGTCGCCTCAAGTCCTGGAGGAACCTTTCAATCAGCCGTCTATTGCGAGTGACCCCAACCCGCATGGCGTCTTCCATCATGATCGGCAGCAACTTGGCCGTCGGTGGAGTGCAGTAAATGGGACCGTTGAATCCGGCGGCGATCAGATACGGTATGCGGCCCACATGATCCAAATGCACGTGGGTCACGACCAACGCTTGAATTCCGTCCAGCGAAAAGTCGATTTTCTCTTCGTCACGATCCTTGGCATCCTTGCCTTGAAACATGCCGCAGTCCACCAACAGCGAACGCGATTCGGTGATCATCAGTTGATGGCAAGATCCGGTGACACCGTGCAACGCGCCATGGTGAACAATATCCATCCTGGGTTCCTTAACAATCTCGGTTCAATGCCCGACACCTAGCCCGCTATTCCGGTTTGCCGGCTTGGTCGTGCATCTGACTCCACTACGCAGGAGTCATCATAGTGATCAACGCTCGGCAGAAATCGGGCAAATCATCTGGCCGCCTGCTAGAGATGGAATTCCGGTCCACGACCACCGCCGCGTCTTCGAAGATGGCACCCGCATTTACCAAGTCGTCTTTAATACCTGGCGAACCAGTGACTCGAACGCCTTTATAGATGCCTGCCGAAATCGGAATCCATCCTCCATGACAAATTGCCGCCACAGGTTTGCCCGCCTCAAAAAATTCACGCACCAGCTCGAGGACGCGGGGCAGGCGGCGCAGTTTGTCCGGCATGAATCCGCCTGGTACGACCAAGGCTTCAAAGTCTTCGCTGCGAAGATCTTGAATAGCCGCGTCGGAACGGCAGGGATAACCGTTCTTGCCGGCGTACTGCTGGTTCGCGGATTCGCCGGCTACTACCACGGTCGCCCCCGCCTCGATCAGCCTCAGTTTTGGGTACCACAGTTCCAAATCTTCATAGATGTCACCGGTGAAGATCAGTACGCGTTGCCCACGCAGTGGTTCTGCATCCAAAGCGGTCATCGCATGGCTTCCAAGCGTCGCGATTCCGCCATGGCGTCTTCCGCCTTCTGAATGTACTGCTGGTTTTGCGTCCCGGCGTACACCCGTTGGTAGGTCACACTCAGGGCCGTAAAGTTGAATGGCTCATTCGGTTCCAGCTGACAAGCTTTCTCGCCGTGCTCGCAGGCAAGTTCATAATCGCCTTTCAGCGTGTAAACGCGACCTAGCGTCAGGTGAGTCAGCACATGATCGGGCTGCACCTCTAAAATTTCACGAAACAGCGCGATGGCCTCATCGTGCTTGCCTTCGTCTTTCAGCTTCTCAGCCGTGTTGTATTTCTGGGTAATTTCGTCGCTCATAAGTTATCTCGCATCCAACAGAACAATCGACGGGTTCACGATTCCGCCGAACCCGCCATTGTCGCCTAACTTGCCTGAACCGGCCAGTCACGATTCGCCAGTGCATGTCGCACAGGTTTATTGGCAACGGTGGTTGATCACCATCGTCGAAAAACAGGCAACGCCGCGAGTAAAAGTGCCCTAGTACAAGGTCGGCGCTCCATATTGACGATGAAGATCATTGCAGAACTCGGGAGACAAGCGTAGACCATGCGCCAGCTCTCGCAAGTAAGTCGCTTCGGCTTGCGAATCCAGATCGATCGCGGCCAACGAAATGGTATACACCTTCTGTTCCATCCCCAATGGCACGGACCAGGCAAAATCTCGGGCCGTGATCTGCCGAGCGAATTCGTCGCGTAAGAACTGGATCGCCTCGGGCGTCGGTTCGGCAATCCGTCCGATGATCTCTTGCTCTTCGTCGCGGGTGATGCGCCCGTCGGATTTGGCCGCCAAAATCATGCTACGAATCAACACCACCGCCTCTTCGTCTTGGGAAACGGGAGCTCGCCGACCAAGCGGGTTTTGTGGCGGCTGCGGAAAAATCGATCCTGACGAGTGCTCTTGCGAATACCCACCCGTCCGACCTGCCGGCGACCTTGGTTGTGGCGACGGTTGTCGTGGTGGGCTGGATGGTCGAGATGAACCGGCGGACGTCGTTTGAGAACGTCCCGCATGCCGGTCCTTGGCAACTCCCAGCAAGTCTTCCAGTTCCCGGGCATGACGATCGATGTCCACTGGCCCGGATCGTGGTCCGCGGCTGGAGGAGCGTGATTGCGTGGGTGAAGCGGGAGCCGGGCGCCGCCCGCCTTTAAGAAGCTCGGTCAGAATCTTGCCACCTAAACCGCCACCGCCACCTTGCGACTTGCCACCTCCCAACAGTCCGCCAAGGATATCCATGGGACCCATGTGCTATACCTCAATAAAGATCTTCTGAATTCGTGCTCTACCGGATGATGACTTGCTGAAGGGCGGTTGGGGCTTCAAACTCGCCAGTTTTCCGTTTAACGCGATGAGTCACCGACCAGCGTTGGGTTGGCGTACCATATCACGCCTAGTCCACCCGACTGCCACCGCTCTTCGCAGGTGAGGATATCCAAATCCTGATCACCGTCCAAATCCACCAGCTGGATCAGGTCAAACTTGATACCCTCCGGACCACTAACATCGTATATCTGCCAGACGCCTTGATCACCATCGCGTCGGAGCACAACCACCCCGCTCTTAGGCGGCTCGGCGGATTCGCAGGACAGCACGAGTTCGTCGCGACCATCACCGTCGATATCTCCCACCGCCACCGCTTTGGCGCGACCGATCTGCTCGGCCGGCTTGACGTCGATAACCTCTTCCAGCCAAGGCTCGCGCGGATCACGCGGGGCGGTCAAATCGTAAATCTGCCGGTCCTTGATTCCAACCCACAGTTCGCCAAGGCCATGTCCAACACTCTCTTTGTTCGACCTGCTGGGTTTTTGCCAGTGCGAACGCCGCCAGTCTAGGAACATCACTTCCCGCCCATGAGCACCAATGAGATGCCGCTGCCAACTGTCGGCTTGCAGCCCGCCGCCGGTGTTCTCCAGCCAGTAAACTCCAGATCCAGCTTGCTTGCGGTCGGAGTACAGCAGGTCCTGATCTCCGTCGCCGTCAACGTCCACGGCGGCCAAGGACATCACCCAGGATGTGTCAGCCAACTTGGTGAAAGTCCATTCCTCCAGCGGTCCTTGAGCCAGCAACAGGCCGATCATGCCATCGGGGTCCTTGCTACCTACCGCGACCACGACCGGCTGCCCGGGAGTGTCCCTCCAGATGTCGGCAAACATCCACCGAGAACGGCCTTGACTGCACGGAACCACTTGGGTCGTCCAAGCCTCGGGGTCGGATCGACGAGACGAATCGGGCGCGAAATGCACACGCAAGGATCGTTCCTGACCCTCGCAGCAACTGAGTACATCCAGCTGTGCGTCTGCGTTCAAATCGACCCACAGCGCGTCTTCAACCGATGGAGCCGCGCCTACGGTCACGGTCGGCCAAGGTCGGCGGACCGCCGAGTTTCCCGGGTGAAAATAGGCCCGCGTTTGCCCGCTTTCCTCCCACCCGACCACCAAGTCGACCAAGCCGTCGCCATTGGCGTCTGCCAGCTTGACCCCATCGGCTCCGCGCAGCCTATCGTCGATGGTATGGCGACTCCAGCCGCCCGGCTGCGACCAACTCACGGACGTCATCACCAACCAAACGAGCAAGGCGCCCAGCGTTCGAATTAACGGGTTTGCTTCCACCGGCCTACCGGTTGCACCTTCACTGAACAGATGTGGCGGGTTAAAACTGATCAGGTGCCAACATAGCACAGTTGACCGGTCAATAACTGCCCCGGGATGCTCGACCGAGCTCTGTCCAGGAAAATTTGGATGTCAGTTTTTTTTCGTCGCGGAGATCCACAAGCCGAGTTGGGTGAATCGGATTTTCGAGAGGCCTTGCAGGCAGCTTTCGACGCCGCGGGCCAGCCTCGGCGAGTGCTAGCACTGCCCCCAGATCACACGCGTAGCGACAGTCGGGCGGGCGAACTTACACGTCTGGCCTATGAGATGCTCGGCGATCGCCTGAGCGACGTGATGCCAGCTCTGGGCACTCACGAAGCCATGAATGAAGCCGAGCTGGAATACATGTTCGGCGACTTGCCGCGGCACTTGATACGCGTTCATGATTGGAAGAACGACGTTCAGACTCTGGGCCAAGTGCCCGCGGATTTCGTGTCCGAAGCAACCGAGGGAATCTACACGCGACCTTGGACAGCTCAAGTCAACCGCATGGTCGCCGAGGGCGGGCACGATCTCATCTTGTCGTTGGGACAAGTTGTACCGCACGAAGTAATCGGCATGGCCAACTATAACAAGAACTTGTTCGTGGGCACCGGTGGCGATGAAGGTATTAACGAGAGCCACTATTTGAGCGCTCTCTATGGCATGGAGAGAATCATGGGCCGCTGCGACACACCGCTGCGCAAGATTTTGAACCAGGCCCAGGACCTGTATTGCGGCGACATGCCTCTCATGTTCGTGCTGACCGTCGTAGAGTCCCTCGCCTCGGGACAGAAAGTAGTGCGAGGTCTGTATGTTGGCAACTCGCACGAGGTATTTTTCGAGGCGGGCGCACTATCGGCTCAGGTGAATTGTTTCGTAGTTGACAAGACGCCGCGCACCGTCGTCGTGACCATGAATCCCAACAAGTACAAACGCACGTGGATCGCCAACAAGGCCATCTACCGGACGCGAATGTTGATCGGTGACGGAGGCCGATTGGTGATCCTGGCTCCAGGCGTCAAGCAGTTTGGAGAAAGCGCCGTCGTCGACCAACTCATTCGCAAGTATGGTTACCGGACCACGCCCGAAGTGCTGGAGTTTGTTCAGCAGAACCAGGACTTGCAAGCCAACTTGGGCGCCGCAGCCCATCTAATTCACGGCACGCCTGAAGGCAGGTTCGATGTGATCTACGCGGCCGGTGAACTGACCGCCGACGAAATCGAGTCCGTGGGCTACCAATTCGGCGATCACGAACAGTTATCGAAGCACTTCGGCTGCGGTAATGGCTTAGCAGACGGCTGGCACACCGATGCCGACGGCGAAGAGTTCTATTTTGTGGGAGATCCGGGTCTGGGACTGTGGATGCGCGGCGATCACCCCCACGTGTGTGTCTAAGCCCAATACCGTTGACGTTTCTGCCCAAATGCTATTTGTTCGACATTGTTTGGTAGTCAGCCGTACGCGTACAGATTGGTAAGCCGAGTACGCCTACGGCTGCTAAACAAATACCGTGCATTTCCTGCAGCTTGTCTGGCCGATGGTGCCGAGAAACGCTGAACCGCATCGACCCCAAAGCACCTGATTATGGCCCCCATCATTGGCAAAGTGGAACAAGATCGCCGTAGCGAGCAAGGCGCCTGGCTGTTCCTGGGCTCGCTAACGGTCTTCTTTGTGGCGTGTATGATTCTCTACACCATCTATGTGGTGTTGCGAGTTTCGCCGCAAACCGAAGAGCTGCAACCGTTCTACCTGCCGGTCAGCTTCTTGCTGACTACGGTGAACTTGATTGCCATCAGCATGATCTTGCACATGGCCGTCGTGGCAGTTCGCAACGAGCGACAGGCCGATTTCACTCGTTACATCATCATCTCCATGATCTTGGCGCTAGCCTTTTTTGTGATTCAAGGTTCGGGGCTCACTTGGATGATTGCCCAGTTGCAGCGGCCGGACGCCAGTCTAAACAATTTGTATGGGCTGACTCTATTCCTGGTCATCGTGCATGCGCTCCACGTCATTGGAGGCGTCGCTGGTATCGTCTTTCTGCTATTTGGACTGTCGCGCCAAGCTTACGACCATGAACGCAATTTTCCGGTACGGTTCTGTGCCATGTATTGGCATTTCTTGGACCTGGTATGGATCATCATGCTCTTCAGCTTCGGCCTAGCCGCTTTCGTCAGCAAAGGTGCCGGTTAACGCTGTTGTTCGCGGGGGGTGGTCGCTGTGACCGTCACGCCGTCAGCCTGGAGCACTATCAGCTCGTTTTGCTAAACGCCATGGCCGCACCGCTCGCCCTAGGAATCCAGCTGGGCGAATTCGCACAAATTGGCGGCGGCCACCGGCTGTGGGCAGCTCCAGACCAAAAAGAAGAGCGCCTCGCGTGCCCAGCGTCCGGCAGGATGATCGAATAAAAAGCCAGCTCCTTTGGCTGCCGTTAATGCGGCTTGAGTACTGCGCAGCACCAGCGAATTGGCCCGTTGACGAACATCACCAGCTTGCAACCGAGGTTCTTGGCCCAGCGTCAGCCTCTCTAAATCCGTCACGAGAGTCTGACAATCAGCGATCATCTTGTCCGCCACCGCATTTAGATCCGGCCTTCGCGCGGCCTGCTCTCTAAGAAACTCACTGGCGGCCAACGACAAACCAGCGGCCAAAGTCGAAGTCTGCAACCCACCGGCACCGCCGCCGGAACCGGATTGCAGCACTTGGTCGACCGGTCCAGCAACCACTTCTTCGGGCGCAACAACAACGTTCTCCAACCGCACAGCACCGGTGCAACTACCCGTCAAAGCAACCAATTTTGCACTGGGCTCTGGATGGACACCCGACCTATCCGCCGGCACAGCGCACAAAACCTGCGTTCCTTCCGCTAGCGTGGCACCGATCACAATTAGGTCCGCCCGTGTAGAGCCGGTCACCCAGGGGCTCAAGCCGTTCAATCGAAACCCGCCTTCGCTATTCGGCTCGGCCAGCAATACAGGCCGGTCCAAGTGTTGTCGGCTGGTCGTGAGATGGCTAATGCCGACGGTGCAAAACAACTCGCCGGCTCCCATGGACGGCAACAGCCGAGATTTCAACGGTGTGTTGTCGCTGCTCAGTATCCGTTTACACGCCGCTTGCCACTGGGTCAGTACAAAGGTCGTCGTCAAGCAGGCTTGGCTGAGAGCCAGATAGCCTCGCAACAACTGCAACTCATTCCACCCAAGCCCACCATAGTGTTCGGGAATAAACCAGCGAAACACACCAGCGTCGGCACACCACTTTAGCTGCTCGTTGGGCCAAGTTTGGTTTTGGTCCAAGGCCGCGGCCTCCTCACGCAACCGCTGGCACAGTTCATTGATTTCGTCGGTCATATCTATGGGCTCGAACGTAGCGCGACAATCCAGCACCGTTGATTCAACAGGCTGCGAGAAACGCTATTGGAGGACACTAGGTATCTTGCGATCGTCCGGCGGAGGATCGCTGGCCGGCGTCTGGGGCTGGTCCGGCGCAGTGGCCGGGGGAGGTGTGGCATCTGGACCGGATGGCGTGTCACCTCCCAGCGGCACCGACAGATGGGTACCAGCCAGCCAAGCCAAAACAAACGTGATGCCCAGATAAAAGCCGTAGTGCATCGCACCTTGCAAAACCTCCAACTCCAACACGGCTACCGAGATCGCTGCGCCGATCACGAGCATCAACGTCAAGTAGATGACCATGTCCAAGCCGGACATCTCTCCCATGCTCGCATAACCGGACACGTAGCCGGGTACAAAGCCATAGACGGCCCACAAGACGGCGAAAGCAATTGCACAGATAGCACACCGCAGCAGTAGTTGTTGCCCCTTGAAGCCTTCCAGTTCATCGTCACGCAAGAACCAGTAACCTACGAACACCAGCGGCGGCGCAAGTAGCAACGCCCCAACCGCCAGCAGTGGGAACGGCGGTTGCTGGCCGGACAAACCCAGTCCGAAGGAAATGGCAACAATCGCGAATGCCGACAGCGAGACGCCCAGGATGACGGGCATGCTCAGTTGGACTTCTTTACGGCGCACCGGACTCAGAATGGACTTGCCACTAGAATCCTTGGGC
The DNA here is from genome assembly GCA_028289675.1 of Pirellulaceae bacterium. GTDB lineage: Bacteria > Planctomycetota > Planctomycetia > Pirellulales > Pirellulaceae > Aureliella. The sequence continues at coordinate 8,294 of JANQOL010000112.1, read as the reverse complement.
CCCGAGTCCTCGGGAGCGTGAATGACAACTTCTTCAGCCTTGTCAGGTATCTTGATCGGCTTCTGACAGTTGGGGCACGGGCCCGTGCGGCCGGCAAACTGGTCGCTGACGCTGAAACGCTTGAGACAGCTGGGACAAGTTACTGCGATTGCCATAAACTAGTACTTTGTCAACCTTGAGATTTCGAGACACTCGGCGAACGAGACCGAGGCGCCGGTAGTGCATTGTAGTCCACACAGCTCTACCGTTAGAACCACCTCGGCCTTGTTCCTGTTCGCTGATTCAGAGAGTAGCCCATGACTGCGACGGGTGGTCCTGCCACAACTAACCCGCTGAACGTAGTGCTGTATCAGCCGGAGATTCCGCAAAACGCGGGTAACATCGGTCGCACTTGCGTTGCTCTCGGAGTCAAAATGTGGATGGTGCGCCCAATTGGTTTTCGACTTGACTCTTCTCAGCTCAAGCGGTCGGGGATGGACTATTGGCAAGACTTGGACTGGGAATGCGTCGACAGCTGGCAGCGGCTGACACAACAGCTGGACATCCGCCGTTTTTGGCTAGTCACGAAGTTCGCGGAGACCATTTACAGCGACGTCACCTTTGAAATTGGCGACACGCTGGTGTTTGGCAACGAATCTAGCGGATTGCCGAACTCGATTCATGACCAGTTCGAGCAACGGCGGATTGCGATTCCCATGCCTGGCCCAGTTCGCTGCCTGAATTTAGCTACCTCGGCCGGTATCGTTCTGTACGAGGCGGCGCGGCAGTTGCAACTCTGGCAATCACCGCAGACGACTGCACCCAACGCACCCAAGTTCTCGGGACCGGTCACATGACGCCGCTTCCCAGTTTGGTGGCACAGCGGCAGGCCAACCTAACCGCGACCAGACTCTTGGGTGGCCGTTTTCGACCACGACGAGCGCTGACGCTTGGCACTCTTGTCATCACGTTGGGCTGTCTGATGCAGCCCCATATCGCCGCGTCGGAACCCGATGCGGAAGACCTAACGGTTCGCACCATGTGCCAGCGTGGTCTGGGGACGAGTGCCATCGCTTATGTCGAAGCCCAGTTGCGACCGGCACGGGACTCGGCGACCGCCAGCAAGTGGACCATGCGGTTGATGGAGTGTTTCGCACAGGTCGCTTTGAGGGATGCCACTCAAGCGGAACGGCTGTGGCCCCGTTGTGACGCCACGTTGGAGGACTTCAAACAGCGTGATGCCCGATCCGCACGGCTGCCGTGGCTGGAATGGCAAGCGGCACGTTGTGACCTGCTGCACGCGCAGAGCTTGCTGGCCACCTATTTGGCCATCCCCGGCAACGCCGGTCCGCGAGACCAAGCTCTGGAGTTGGTGCGAAAGATCTTGAGGCGTATGGAGAGCTTGGAAGACGACATCCGCGGCCGAATGCCACTGGCCGCGCGACAAAGCGTTTCCGGTGGCGAACAGGCCAGTCCCCAGGAACTGACGCAGCTACTCGTGGATTCCGGATTGCTGCGCTGCGAAGCCCTGCTGATTCGTGCACGACTCTATCCCGATGGCTCCAAAGACCGTGTGGCGGCCGCGACCGACGTGGAAACGCAGGCCACCGAAATCCTCAAAAGCGCCGGCCAAAGTTGGGCCTCGCGCGGTCCGCTCGAAATCGCTCGAGCCAGCGCTTTGCTGGAGCTAGGGCAACATCAGCAGGGCATCGCCAAGTTGATTGAACTGGCTCGCACCGCTGGCGGCACGGCGGCGCGGCGAGCCACCATCCTGGCCATCGAAGCCTTGGCCACTCAAGGACAACTGAGCCGCGCGCGGACGTTGCTGCCCACCATTGAAGCGGATGGCCCTAGTCCCGAAGCTGCCCTTGCCAGACTGCGGTTGGATTTGGCCGAGTTGAACAGGACGACGGAAAGCTCTCGACAGCAGCAACTCAACCAACTGGTCGACCAGGCTCGGCAGATTGGGATTCGATTTGGGCACTACTGGCGGAGTCGCGCCGACGCTTTGCTGACCGGCTCGGTATCGTCCGATGCGCTGTCTGGCAATTCCGGTGCCACCATCGATTTGATGTTGGTCGAAGTACGTCAGCTGATCGCCGCCGGAGACGAAGCCGCGGCCGTCCAAAAACTGCTTCAGTTTCGTGACACCGAATCTGCGGCAGAACGCGGTGACAACGCCGTACAGCTGGCGCTGCAGGCATCAGCCTTGCTGGAACGGGCAGGCGACTGGCTGGGAGCCGCCGATGCGGCGGAGACAACTGCCGTCCGCTTTGCCAGTGCTGCAGGCGCCGCCAGCACGCACCGGCGCTGCGTGCTGGCCATCTCTCGGGCGCTGCGAGCGGGTCCCGGTAATCAACAGCTGGTGGCGCGCTACGAAACAGCACTCGTTAATCAACTGCTGAACTGGCCCGATGATCCGCAATCGGCAGAGCCAGCAGCATGGCTTACTCGCTGGTTGAATGGACAAGACCGTGGGCACGAAATGACCGACGTGCTACAACAACAGGCCATAAGGTGTCGCGATCCGAATGCCGCTCGCTCAGCTTGGAATCATTGGCTAGCAACCGTTACCGGTTTGGCGGACGCCAGTCGCCGCGAAGCGGCCATCGACCGGCTGCGGTCAATGGTCTCGGCAGATGCCAGCGAAGAACAGCCGGGCAGTGCGGCGGTGATGCTGTTGGCAGCTGAAGTCGCCACCAAATGGCTGCCAGAACAAGAACAGCGGACCATGGAGCGCCGCTGGAATCAGTTGCAATCCAGTGCCAACTCCCAGCATGAGCGGCGTGTGCTAACAATCGTGGACTGGTTGCACACGGTGCGCCGCTCAGAAACTCAACCCGGACCGCGTGGCGCCCCCAATCCACTCGCTCAGCAGGTCGCCGGCGAGGCTGCGCCCGAATTGCTGGTCGGTCTTGCCCCTGCACTGACTGAAGCGATCGCAGCCACGCCTTTGTCCGAACGCCGCCGATGGGCGCTACACTACCAGCTAAACGAATGGCCATCGGTCATGGCCGCACCTGCGTCATTGAAATCTCAAGCGGCGGTTGCTCGGATACTAAGTTGGACGGGCCAGCTTCCAGCCGGGCTGGAGCGGCTGCGAACTTTGGCGCGGCAGCATCCCCGCGACGGCAACGTACAATTGCACTTGGCAGCCTGTTTGGCCGAATCCGGTGCCGAGGGCCGGAAAGAATCGAACCAAATCGCCAAACGAATCGCGGTTCACTCTCCAGCCGGCAGCGAAGTCAGTTGGGCAGCCCGTTGGCAGTTGCTGCGCAATCAGATGGCCGCTGGCCAAACGTCACAGGCCCAGCAAGCAGCCGAGCTGCTGTTGGCTTCCCAACCGTTTGATATGGAGATCTGGAAAACGCGGTTCGAACGCATTGCCAAGTGACGGCACAGCTCGCCGTCAGGACCCAAGATCCTCGAACAATGGCGTAGACAAGTAACGCTCGCCGAGGCTGCACATAATGGTCACGATTCGCTTGCCTGCGAATTCGGGTCGGGCAGCCACTTGAGCGGCAGCACACATGTTGGCTCCACTGCTGATACCCGCCACGATGCCTTCGTGCTTGGCCAGCTTCTTACCCCATTCAAACGCTTCCTCATCGTCGATCTTCACGACATCGTCGACCAGCGCGGTATCCAGGTTTCCCGGAACAAACCCAGCGCCAATTCCCTGGATGCGGTGTTTGCCAGGCTGTCCACCGCTGATCACGGGACTGTGAACCGGTTCCACGGCGATTGCCTTGAAATCCGGGTTCAATTTCTTGATATATCGAGCCACTCCGGTGATTGTTCCTCCGGTACCGACTCCGGCAACGATCGCGTCGATTTGGTGACCGCTATCTTCCCAAATCTCGGGCCCCGTTGTCTTTTCATGAATCGCGGGGTTGGCTGGATTCTCGAACTGTTGGGGCATGAACCCGTTGGTATCCTGATCCACCAATTCGTTCGCTTTGGCAATGGCGCCCTTCATGCCATCGGCGGCAGGCGTGAGCACCAGATTGGCTCCCATGGCCCGCAGCAGCGAGCGCCGTTCGATCGACATGGATTCTGGCATGGTCAGCGTCAGCTGATAGCCCTTGGCGGCGCATACGAACGCCAGCGCGATACCCGTGTTGCCGCTGGTCGGCTCGATGATGTGAGTTTCGGCGGTGATCTGCCCGTCGCGCTCGCCGGCTTCGATCATGGCCGCGCCAATACGATCCTTGACACTATTGAGCGGCTGAAAAAACTCACACTTGGCAAACACGGTTGCTCCACCTTCAGGCACCAGACGGTTGATCTGGATCATGGGAGTATCGCCAATAGCTTGGGCGGCGTTGTCGTAGCACTTTCCTCGTGGCATCAGTCTCAGTCCTAAATGAAAAGTTTCCTGCGCGGAGCGAGTTGACTCGAATTCGCAGGTAATTTGTCCGTGGATCACCGTGGTCTCTCGACGACCAAGCTCCCTATGATCGTGCAAAAAGGGGCCGCTTATCAAGACCGCTAGTGCAATCAGCACGCGCGTATAGCGTGTTCCATCAAAGATTTTGAACTCGATTCGGCGACATGACACTACACTTCATAGACGGCCACTCTAGTGCGAGTCGCCGCTCAAACGCTCGAATACTTGGCACATTTGGTCGATCTGATCGGTGGAGTGGCGGACCGACAAGCTGATTCGCAGTCGCGACGCACCGACTGGCACGGTAGGCGGACGAATGGCGGGGACCCATATGCCAGCTCGGAGTAACTCTTGACTCAGTTGCAGTGCCCTGGATTCGGATCCGACGATGACCGGAACGATCGGGCTGTCACCGTCGGCGACTTGCCAGCCCAGCGAACGCAGCCGCGTCCGGAGCTGGACCGAGGCCTGGCGTAGTCCGGTACGCCGAGCATCCATCGACCGGCAACGCTGCAGTCCCGCCAATGCGGCCGCCATCATCGGCGGCGCCGCAGCCGTGCTGAACATGTAACTGCGGCAATGATTGACGAGATACTCAATCAAGTCTTCGGAACCACACACGTAACCACCCACGGTCCCCAGGGCCTTGCTCAGCGTTCCCAATTTGGCCACCAACGCGTTGGCTAGCGGCAATTGACTGGACAGGCCGTTGCCCTCCGGACCGTAGACGCCCGCGGCATGGGCTTCGTCAACGACCAAACCACATTCGTAGGCCATTGCCAATTCGGACAGCTCACTCAGTGCCGCCTGGTCTCCGTCCATGCTAAAGACGGCTTCGGTGACCACCAGGACTTTCGCGTACTGATGCCGCGTCTGACGCACCAACTCGGCCAGCCGCTGAACATCGTTGTGAGGGTAAACTTCCACGCTGGCTCGGCTCTGGCGACAGCCATCAATCAAACTGGCGTGGTTGAGCTGGTCGCTAAAGATCAAATCGCCTGGCCCGGCCAAACAGGCTAATGTGCCCACGTTGGCAGCGTAGCCGCTGCTAAACACCAAGGCTGACGAGCATCCAGACCACTCGGCCAACTTGGATTCCAGGCACTGGTGAGGCGTGCCATGCCCGGTCAAGACTGGGCTGGCGCCGCTGCCCGCCCGCGCTGCCGCACGCAGCGCTTGAAGAACTTGTGGATCATCGGCCAACCCGAGGTAGTCGTTGGTCCCAAAGTCAATCCACGGGCCATCTACGCTCGGCCGTCCACCACCGCGCTTACGGTGCAACCCTTGTTCGGAACGTTCACGCAGTCGGTCACGAAAAAAGGCCGACCAATTGACATCCATGCGAGTTCATTCCGTACAACCAGGCTGATGCGCGATCATTGGTCGGTTCCACGCTGCTGATAGTCCGATTTCCACTGCCGCATCACATCCCGTCGGGCAGACAATTCCGATCGACGCACGGCTACCGACCGGCTATCAAATCCAAATTGCTCAATCTTGCGAAACGCAGGAAAAACCTCTCCTGGGTCAACATCTTCGAGCATCAAAATCGAAGCCAACGCCAGATCACTGATGCGCACTTGCCAGATAGCGTCTTCCAGATCGACTTCTGAAGCTTGTTGAGGTTCTTTCTCGGTAACGCCCGGCGGCGACTCGTCTGATTCTTCAATGCTGTGTGGCCGGAGAAACCTTGGCAATTCACCGTGTAGGAACTCGTCACAAACCGTCTCATCGTCTAGCAACTCAACCAGCCTGGGCACATCGGATCGATCGCCAAAACAGGTCAAACAATGAATGGCGTATTCACGGGTAGACACATCAAAATTGTTGCTCAGATGCCTGCGGGCGATGTCCGCGCCAGAAGCCAATCGATACTGCAATGACAATTCCAGTACGCTAAAGGCGATGGAATCATGTGTCTTGGGCAGCCAAGCGTCATACATCCGCCGCAGCACGTTGCCGTATCCACGCCGGTTCATAAATGTCGTCACGGGCACAATCCGAGCACTGGTTTCCAACAGCTCGTTGATTTCGATGGGAGCTCGCTGGTCGGCCAACGCGGCACTTGTCAAAATGGCCACGACGTCGCCGATCTCCGTCCGCTGAAAACGCAACCGGTCTTCGCTCAACCGTCGGGCCTGGGCGGCGGCGGTTCGCATCAGGCGTTCTCGAGCCGCGCTTGGATCGGCAGCCTGACTAACTTCTTCCATGAGCGAGGCCAGTTGTGGCTGGCGGCGAATCATCTCCAAGAACAACAACTTGCTGGTTCGCGACGAACCGGCCAAAGCTCGAAAGTGCGACCAGCCCGACAACCCATAGGACTTCTCAGCATCGCGATCCAACAAGAAACTCTGCGACAAGTCTTCGAAAATCTCAGTTTCCAAACGGCTCACCAGCTGATCAATGCGGTAGCGAGTTTCGGCGTCGCGAGTGGTGGCTTGTTTCAATTGTCCCAGCGCCAGTCGTCCAGCACGCAACAGCTGCTGGGTGGCCAGTTCGCGCTGTGTAAACTCGGCCGAAGACAGTTGCTCGATCCATTGGCCCAACTGTTGAGCCGTTGGTGTTGACGACCGAACTTGCGCACCCACCGCCCCGTCCTGCCGACTCTGCGCTGAACTAACCTGCGCTGGGCTGACTTGCGCCCAGCTGATTTGTCCCAGACTGGCCAGCGTCATCAGCGCTGGCGCAAACACGCCCCATACTAGATTTAGCTGAAACATCGCTTCTCGAACGAACTTGGAATCGGCTCAAAATTAGCGTCGCTGGTGGTGCACCAAACGGACGCTGCCAGAGTTTGATTTTAATGTCCGAGGCAAGCCAGCGGGGCCAAGAGCGGATTTTTTGAAGCAGTCGCCGGCACTTCGTAGCGATTGTGCTAGCAACGCCGCCTGGCGGCATCGCCCATGCAAGCTGGGAATGCCGACAGTTCAGATGGGTTGGATCGCTAGTTCAAGTTGGCCGTGCCGGGCCGCTGTTGATTGGCCGCATTGCGTTTCGAAATCCACAGCAGCACTGGGGCGGCCACAAAGATCGAACTGTACGTTCCCACCAACACTCCAATCAGCAGCGCGAAGGCGAACGCGTGAATACCCTCCCCGCCAAACACGTACAACAGCACGACGGTCAGCAGTGTCGTACCCGAGGTCAACAACGTTCGGCTCAGCGTTTGATTCACGCTGTCGTTGATCATTTTTTCGGTCAGCATAGGACTGCGGCCCCGCACTTCGCGGATGCGGTCAAACACCACAATCGTATCGTTCAGCGAGTAACCGATAATCGTCAGAAAGGCCGCCACTTCGGTCAATCCAATCTTGAAGTCTTCGATCAGCAAGAATTTTAGGGGCCCAGCCAACCAGTGGCACAGTGCCAGCACGCCCAAGGTGATCAGTACGTCGTGTACCAGCGCCACCACGGCCGCCAAACCATACGCCATCTTTTGAAAGCGGAACCAGATGTAAGCTACGATGAAGATCAGACTCAACAGAATGGCCGCCACTGCCCGCTGCTGCATTTCACCCGCTACCCGCGAACCAATCTTGCTGAGCGACAACCACAACGGTTCTTGTGCCATATCGCTTTGCAACTGGTTCACGACCGTTTCAGCAGCGCTTTCCTCCACCGGAAATTTGATACGCCACTTGGAATGCCCGGAAATCGCATCCGGTCGCCAAGACTCCGGCAGCGGTTCTGGAAACACTTCCAACGCAGCTTGATTGAGCGGCACGCCGGCGTTCTCGGCCGCCGCAACCAGTTTCTGCTTCAAGACCTGACCAACAATTCGAGCTCCGGTGTCATCGCTGTCGACTGCCGACGCATCCGTACTGCCGGCAAATTCGAGCACCAGTTCACTCGTCACATTCGAGGGCACGGCGACTGGGAGATCGTCTCCATCGGCCGAACCTTCGTCGGCAACCGACGGCTCGCC
>JANQOL010000106.1 GCA_028289675.1 Pirellulaceae bacterium | reverse complement strand
GCATCCACCAGCGTTAATGATGCCGGCCATATTTCCATGCGATGAGCACTAAGTAGAGGGTGATGTGACAAACCATCGACAGTTGACCATCCGCGAATTCTTGCTCCTGGTCGTGTTTGTCGCCGTTGGAGTAGCAGGCCTTACCACGGGCGGTCTGTTTGCATCCTTGGTGATCGGCGTCGCGATTGTGGTTACCACCGCCATTGCGATTGTGGCATTTGTCGGTCGTAACAGGTTGCGTTTCTGGGCGATCGGGTTCCTGATTCCGGTCATTGTCTACGCGTCCACGGTGCTCGCGGTTGGCTCCTCAGAGTTGGACCCTTACGGAGGCAAACTGCCGACGACGAAACTGCTCCAGCCGTTGTTCGAGCTGGTGGTAAAGCGTGAATACGTGAATTTGATCACCGGTGACCTCGTGCCAGACTATGATCCAGCGACCAATGCCGGCTCAGGAGGCGGAGGTTTTGCGGGTTCGCCGATCTCGATGAGTCTGGAGACCCCCGACAGAACAACTTTCTTTTCTTTGGGCCACGTGTTGTTAGCCATGATCTGCGGATACGCAGGGGCGAAGTTTGCGGTATGGATCGATCGTGGACAATCGACGGAAAGACGGCCATTGGAGCCGCCAGCGGAATAGACCGACTATGGCAGCCGCAGGAGCATGTCGTCCGGGTCATTGCGGACGATGGAAAGCTCCAGGTGTTGAGCGTGCTGCGTGCCTTGGTGCGGTTTCGAAATCACCGACCACTCTAAACTCGCAAATCGTTCACCAAAAAACCTCCAATCACGAGTGCGTACCGAGAATTTTCCAAGCTCGTCGCTCTCGCCTAGTCCAACATACAGGTGAGGAATTTCTGATGCTCGCCAACGTGCCACCACGCGGCGATGCGGCACTGGCGCTCCATTCGCATCGACTAGTTGACCAGTGATGATTCGCAGTGGTTGGAGCAAAATGGGATCCAGTTGCACCGTGTCACCGCGGCCAGGCACGTCGACGTCCGCGATGCGTGGATAGTCGTACGCGTACAGTTCACGATTTCCGTTGAATGAGAACAGCTGTCGCGTCAAACTTCCCGGTACGACTTTAGCTGTGTAGCGTCCATCTTCGTCGGTGGTCAACACGACGTGGCGGCCAACTCGGGTATGCGACGTTCGGATAGAAAGGCTGGCGTTGACGACCGGAGCCCGTGTGTCGGCCGTCAGGACCAATCCCGTGATGGTCACGGTGGGTACCGTTTCGACGGTCAACTTGGTCACCTGACCTGCCTTAATCTTGGGGTAGCTCGACATCTTGGGCAGTACGTCCAAATCGTCGTTCCATTCGAGGTGCATGCGACTATTGGGATCAGCCGGCACGTCGAGTTGGAATCTTCCTTCGGCGTCGATCTCTGTGGTTGCCAGGCTATCCGTAGATCGAAAAACAACTTCGCGGCCTGCCAGCTTCTCTGGCTGTCCAATGCGAATAACCCCATGCACGGTCCCAACTTCCCGCAGCTGCAACGTTTGTACCTCCCCGTGGGCAGCCGGCTTGTAAGCGAACATTTGCTGCCCGAAGCGGTCACTCTTGACGGCGACCCTGTCCAAAAGTCGTGGTGGGATGGCGCTAATCACGCCGTACCCCTTGGCATCCGTCTTGCCGTTCACGTACGGTTCCAGCTCCTTCGGCACGAAACCAAAGAGCCCCGTAGGTACGTCGGACATGAATACGCCATTGGGAATGGCGACGTGGTAGGGGACCAACGTCGCGTCCTCGAGCGGACGGCCGTCGGGCTGCAAGACTCGGAATCTAATTTGCTCGAACGAGGGTAGCGGAATCGAATGTCCGTGGCTGGCCCAAGGTTGTCCGCTTTCATTCCGAACTGCGGTGGAGATCTGCGCGACTCGGACGCAATGGCCCTCGGAAAAGAACCAGGTGTGCAGGCAATCAATCGAGTCTTTTGGGGGCGTGTATCTAATCTCGAAGTCGCCATTTTTATTCGTCTCGTTGTCGGCTTTGACAGCTGCCGCATCGTTCCAACGCTCTTCGACGATGATCTTGGCGTTGGAGATGGCTTCGCCTTGTGCATTCACCACCTGACCGCTGGCAATCCTCGAATGTCGGGTCGGCGCGGATTCAGGGGCTGCCGGCTGCCTGGGCGCAACTTCGTCGTCGCCTTGCTTGGCATTGCGTTCGGCTTCGCGACTGTCGTTGATGTCCGCCGATGCGTTTGCCTCTTTTTCCGGCTGGCCAGCGGCTGGAGATTGAGCGCGCAGCTGAAGTGCTGTTCTTGGTGCCAAGGGATTGAAGACAACAGCACAAGCCATCAACACCGCGAACCCGAGCGACTTCAACGTCGCCCAACGACGTTGGCCTTCACTGCGTCTGTGTCTGAGAGAAAGAACTGTGTTCACGCGTGTCTCCAGCGCAGAGTGACTCATCGCAATGGCTCCTTCAGAACGAACACGTTGTTCTCGCGAATCCTGGGCGATATCCACCAGGTGGCGAACGTAATTTAGGCCGTTGTCGAGCTCTGAAACGGCGCGCAAGTCGCAAGCGATCTCCCGGTCAGTTCGCATTTGTCGGCAAACCAGGTGAATGAGCGGGTTCGGCCAATAAATGGCCTTTGCCAGTTCAGCCAGCAATTGCAGAACCGTATCTCTCCGTTGTACGTGTGCGAGTTCGTGGCGCAGGGCCGCGCTGATCTTGTCGGCTGACCAGTGCACCGAACCAGCCGGCAGAATGATCATCAGACGCGTGATGCCAGTCACCAACGGCACCTTGATTCGGCGCGTTGAATCGATCTTTAGCCGCACATGGTGCTGGCGCAAACGTCTTAGCAGGTCCGTCGGCACGTTTGCCAACGGAGATGCTGGCGATGCTGCGCGGCGGAGTAAATGCACGTTGAAGTGCGCTAATGCTAGCCGGCTCAGCAGCCCGAACACCACAAC
>JANQOL010000504.1 GCA_028289675.1 Pirellulaceae bacterium | reverse complement strand
GGCAACATACTGCGCCTGACTCTGCCGCTGCAGCTTGGCGTTCCAATTCTGCTTGAGCGCTGCTAGCGGATTCGAAAGTGCGCGTCCAAATTGGTATCTGATGGCCCCACCACAGTTGGCGCCCCACGGGCCAGTCCCGTTTTTCACTCAACCAGTCCAAATAGCCTTTGGCATAACGCTCGGGAACAATCTTAACCCGCTGCTTCGTGACGGCATCCATGGCGCTCTGGGCCAGATCTTCCATTTTGACAAACCACTGATCGGTCAGGTATGGTTCGATAGCCGTCTTACTGCGATCACTGTGTGCCAGATCGATGTCACGGTCTTCGATCTCAACCATTAGATCCAAGGCTTCCAGATCCGCCACGACGCGCGTCCGCGCCTGCTTGATGGTCAGGCCTTGATACTGGCCCGCTGCGGAGTTCAGGGTGCCGTCGGAATTCAGAATGTTGATCATCTCCAAATCGCGTCGGAGGCCAACTTCATAGTCATTCGGATCGTGGGCGGGTGTAATTTTGACGCAACCGCTGCCCATTTCCGGCTTAGCCCAAGGGTCGGCGATCAACGCAATTTCCCGATCCACCAGTGGCAAGCGAAGTTTGGTGCCGCGCGCCGCCATCTCTGCCAACTTGAGTAACAAAGGCAAATGTGTCGCACGCCGCACTTGGAGATCTTGCAATTGCTGTTCGATCTCGGGACGCTCCTTGTCCGCGGCGGATGCCAATTTTTCCTCCAGCTGTTGCTGAACCCGATCCAGCGCGAGCTCCGGCTCCGGATGAACGGCAACCGCTGTGTCGCCCAACATGGTTTCCGGCCGTGTCGTGGCGATGGTCACGTGAGTTGGCTCACCAGGCTGTGGCTCAATGACCGGATAGCGGAAGTGCCAAAAGTGCCCCTTGACGACTTCGTGGAAAACTTCGTCGTCGCTGACGGTGGTCTGAAGGAACGTGTCCCAGTTGACGAGCCGCTTGCCGCGGAAAATGAGTCCTTTGGCAAATAGGTCAAAGAACGTGCACCGAACCGCTCGCGCACAAGTTTCGTCCAACGTAAATCGAGTGCGCGTCCAATCGCACGAACAGCCCATGCTGCGCAGTTGATTGAGAATACGCGTCTCATATTCCTGCTTCCAATGCCAAATACGCTCGACCAGTTGCTCGCGTCCTAAGTCGTGCCGCGTCTTGTTCTCGTCCTCCTTTAAACGCCGCTCGACGACGGCCTGGGTCGCAATGCCGGCGTGATCGGTGCCTGGCATCCAAAGAGCTTCGAAGCCACGCATGCGATGCCAACGCACCCGCAGGTCCTGCAATGTATTGTTGAGCGCGTGCCCCAAGTGCAGGGCACCGGTGACGTTCGGCGGAGGAATCACCACACAAAACGGCTGCCGGTCGGAGTTGGGCTGTGCTCGGAAACAGCCGTCTTGCTCCCAATCCGCATAAATCTGCGCACATTCCGTTTGAAAATCGAATCGATTCGGAATCTTCTCCGAAAGATCTGTCATCTGTCCGTACTCGTAGGGTCTATGGGCAAGACTTGATTTGTGTCTTCAGTTCGCAAGATTGCCGACGCCGCAGCGCGAGTGACCGCCGAAGCCAGCATGCGCGTCCGACAGCAGAATTGTACGAAAAATGCTCCCGCATACTATGTTGCTTTCGATCCAGTGCGTTCGTTAAATCCAATGTCGTATTGAAAACCAATACCGCCTCTTAGCACCGGTGCGAATCGGACGTACAGATAGCCTGCTCCATCTACGCTCAATGAAAGTGCTTGTGCCGGACGATATCACCGGACAGATCAACACCCTGCAAGACGCCGGTCGGCACGACAACGTTCAGTCGCCGGTGGGATTGAGCAGCAAAATCACTCGCTCCGTCAGGTCGCCTTCAGCCTGGCTATCGCTTTGGCGCCTCTGCTGAGAAACCCTGGGCTGGGAAAACCAAATGCGAGATCCGGCAGCCTGAGTCTCCAAGGCTTCCGAGTCCAGCAGGTGGTCGGCTTCGGAGCGAGATACGAACAAGACAACCATGCCCGGACGATCTTCACCGGCCTGCGACTGAGTATCTGTGCCCAATTCCAACGACTCCGTCAACTGCCGGATCGCCGGGAGCGCATTGCCGGTCGATTGGCTAGCGTCGGTCGCCGCTTCCTGTGCCGGCTGCGTGGCCAGCCAACGAAGTCGTCCGGTCAACTCCTCACGGCCGCTTAGATCAAGTCGAGAAAACGCTTGCCAAGCGACTTGACCTTGCCCCAACTGGCTCATCAGGGCCAACAAATCCGAACGCTTCACTTGCACGATCGCCACCGGCGCTTGCTTGACCGCGGAGTCTGCAGCGACTTCGCTCCCACGCTGGCCGATGCTCACGCCTAGCAAGGACTGATTGGCCAACAACGCCGTCTCAGACTCTTTCTCCGACCAGGCGTCACTGCGTCCTATAAGCAGGATTCCAGATGCCGCATCGCGTTCAGCATCTTGACCACGCTGCTTGCCGAAGCCACCGCCGAAGCCACCAGCGACACCGTCCACCGCGGCTCCGGCGCCCGCCTGACGATCATCCATTGCCAAATCAGCCGACCGCGACAAGGTTTCGCCGCGTTGATAACCGGAATTGCGTTCGATCCGCTCAAGTCCTTGCCCTGGCTCATCCGCCGAAGTAGGAGGCCTCCCACGTGGCATCTCGGTGACCTCGTTATCACCTTGGGCGAACTTATCCACTGGGGCGCCCAACTGAGATGGACGCACTGCGAGAGCCGGAGGTGAGGTTGGGGCCGTCTCTGGAGGCCCTTGGGACATGCCCAAAGACTCTTCATTGGCATCCGCCGGCAAATCAGATTTCGGTAAGCTCAGTACTGCGCTGCTGTTTGCCGGTTGGCTGCCCGCTCCGTCATCATATCGGTACGTGCTTGCGGGGTCCGACGTCACGGCCTCTAGCTCTACCAGACCTTCGGACTCGCTGGCGGCGCCTTGGGGTTCTGCCAAACCGGAACTGGTCCGCGCCAAGTTAGCAAATGGCGTCAGTCCGTTGTTCAACCACAACCAACCACCCGTCCCAACAATGCCTAACAAGCTGGCGGCTATCGCCAATCGAGTCCAAACCGGTGCGGCGCGACTCCGGCCATGTTCCTTCGGTCCACCGGCTGGCACGACGAGCGTCGACTCCGACGAATCG
>JANQOL010000088.1 GCA_028289675.1 Pirellulaceae bacterium | reverse complement strand
GAGTCTTGGGGGAACATTCGCGTGGCGACGAGCCAAGTCGCCTTGGCCAACAATCCATTTGCGACGACCCAGACAAATCCAATGATGAGATCTTGCAAGATCAAGTGACTAACCTGGAAGGAAGCAGAGCACAACCAAAACGATTGCGTTACAGGTAGCTCATCACTTCAGCCAAAATCGCCTTGGGTGGCAAACTGGCCATCATCTTGGCAACACTGACGGCTTGATTGCACCGCAGATTCATTGTGGCCTTGGGCTGCCGACCAAGCAACTCATATCCGTATTCTTCCAGTTCTCGGTGCGCCAGCGACTCCAAACGCTCGATGGTAGCCCTGTCCAAATTCTCGCGCCACTGATACGCCCGACTAGAGCAAGGCCGCGAAGCGGCCAGTTCCTTCCAGCCAAGTTCTCGTTCCGGAATGGCATTACAGGAATCTCCACTGCCGTCGGCCACCGCAGCGTCGTAGTCCAGATTCAGATGACTCAAAATACGCCGACAAGTATCCTCGGCTTCAAACACCAAATCTTCATACGCCACAAAGATGAATCGCGGATCGTGTCTCCATTTCCGCAGCCGATGTACGTATCGTTTCCAAAGTGTCATGCCGGATAACAAATCGCATTTAATCCACGGCATTCGCGCCAAACTACTCGCCACGTCACGGCCATCGCGGTGTATCACGATAAATCGAGCATTGGGCAGTTGCCGCACGATCTCCTGAACTCGGCTACTGTGCTCGGGCGTCTTCTCACCAAACAACCGCGCGTTCGGCTTGTCAACTTTCGTTCGATAGGCGTTGGCCACCTGCTGCAACAAGTCAGCGGTGGCAGGCAATCGGCCCGACTGAGCACATTCCAAATCGATGCCTAGATCCTGCTCCACCCGCTGCACGTTGCGACGCGCCAGCCAATTGGGCAAGCGATTGTAGTAGTAGAACAACTTGGTTTCCGGCGCAACCACAATGTCTGGGTGCCGACCCAACATCACGTGCAACAGAGTAGTACCGGAGCGCGGACACCCTAAGATAAAAAACAACTCGTTTTCGCGAGCGTCTTTGGCAGCAATACTGTTCGCTGGAAACGGTGTGGAAGATTGATCCGAAAGTGAAGACTGAATGGCCTCCTTCCGAACCTCATGACGCTGGTGCGAATCCGATTTTGGGGCAATCAGCATCACTCAATCCTCCATCCATACTGGTAGAATTCCAGAGCGAGTCGATTGTATCATTGTTCGCCTGCAGATCAAACAAATAATTGGAGCGAAGTCATAATGTTTGAGCCGCAGCGAAAGAAGCTTTCTTTTCCAATAGTTTATTGGCTGCTCTTAACAATTCTGTGCATTCACGTCGCGTTGTTAAGCGTTGGTGTAGTACGCAACTCGCCAACTTACGACGAAATCCAACACGTACCGGCGGGGATTATGCACCGCAGCGAAGGACGTTTTGATTTTGGATATACGAACCCCCCGCTGGCGCGCGTGATCGCCACTCTACCTATTGATGCGTCGACAATTCCCGACGATTGGTTAGACTTCGATGCAGCACCGCATGGCCATTGGACAATTGGAAAGATGTTCGCGCAAAGTTCCAACGGAGCTTATCCTGCAATCGTGCGTCAAGCTCGTTGGTGCAGTCTTCCGTTTAGCTTGCTTGTCGCGGTAATGATCTTCCGCTGGAGCACAAAACTCTATCAATCGCCATGGTGTGGATTGACGGCCACCGCCTTGTGGTGCTTCTGCCCTTTCGCTTTAGGCCATGGGTGCTTGGCCACGGTTGATGTCGCGGCTGCAGCCCTCGGATTACTGGCGGCGTACCAACTCTGGCAATGGACGCTGCGGCCAACTTTTCTGAACGCAGCCTTGGTTGGCACCAGTCTCGCGCTAGCCTGCTTGACCAAGTTTTCGTGGCTATTGTTGTGCCCCGTCGCGTTGGGCACTTGGGGCTACTTGCTGATCCGCTACAAGCAGAAGGTACCCATCTTCGGCCAAGCGATTACGTTGGCCGCGCTGTTTCTGATTGTCATCAATTTGGGATATATGGGCGACGGTTCGCTGGCCATGGTTGCCAGCTATCAAGCCGAGGGCCGGCTAACATCGATCCCACCGTTGAATGGCCTGACAGGAGGACTTCCAGTGCCGCTGCCACGCTATTTCGTACTGGGCTTGGATGCCTTGAGAGAGTTCACCGCAGAACGGCCCACAGGGTACTTCTGCGGCGAGTGGTTCCAAGGCGGCTGGTACGGCTTTTATGGTGTCGGTCTACTCCTGAAGCTGACGTGCGGCACACTGGGCGTGTTGGCGATGGCCCTGTGCTGCAACCTGCGCCGTTCCCCGGCTTGGTTTCCCCTGTTGTTGGCGGTTGTTTTTTTGTCAGTGCTCAACCTCGAGACCAGCGTGGCGCAGCACGTCCGCTACACCATTCCCTGCCTACCTCTGTTGTTCGTCTGGGCAGGCGG
>JANQOL010000082.1 GCA_028289675.1 Pirellulaceae bacterium | reverse complement strand
ATCAAAGGAGTTGGGTGTCGCCTACGCGGTAATCGCCGCCTTGCTGGAGGACCGCATTAAATGCTGATCGACATCGTTGGCCACGATGACCCCGTAATTGATCGCTCCCAGCCAGCCTGACATGATGATGCCGACACTGCCGGCATGATAAAGTCCGCCAATTTGCTCCGGCAGCGCACGGCTAACAGCCAAGCCTTCGAATTTGGTACCGAAGCTAGCACCGCACAGGTGCTTGGTGTAGTGCTGGAAGGTGCGCGGGGTCGCCGCTTCGACGTGGTCGACCTTGTCGCGGATTCCCGGCACGTACTTGTCCAGTGCGTCCAGTGTGGTGTCAATCAAGTCTTGCTTGCTGGCTTGGTAATCTTCGTCACTCAGCTCAGACCAATCTTCGTATCGAGCGTTGGTGCTACTGACGATGGCATATCGGCGTCTCTTGTGCGGCCGCGTCTTGGGATAGTAGAAGCTGAAGGTTCGGCTGGTGATGTCCCGGCTGAGCAACGCTTCGGTTCGGAACAGCGGAGCGGTGGAGCTAAACAAGAGATCACCCGTCGACTCGTCGATTTCGACACCTTCTTTGACGGCCATGTAGACCTGGGTGCTACTGTTGTTCAGTCGTACCTGCCGCGCCTGGTCCACAAAATCACGATCGAACTTGTCCTCGCCTACCAGTTTGAAAATGGTCGAATTCAAATTGGAATTGCTGATCACTGCACCGCAGCGAATGCGACGCCCGTTGACCTCGACGGCTTCAACACCCTTGGCTCCTACATCAATGCTCGACACGTCACAGCGAATTCGCACGTCGACTCCATTGCGTTTGAGCTCCGCGTGCATCTTGCCGACCAAATCGTCGGTGCCGCCTTCATAAATGAACACGCCCTTGGCCATGAAGTTCGAGAATACAATCCCGTAGGTGATAGCCGGGTCTTCCAACGTAGAACCGTTGGCGTACGTAATCGGTTCCATCAACAAGCGAACAACATCTTCGCGCCCTGGAAAGTACTGCTCAAACAGCTCGCGAGTCGTCAATCGTTGGTCGTCGTAAAAGTTCATGCTCCGCGCTGCGTCAAAGAACTGTTTGACGCTTTCGGCCGCAACTCCGAATTCCGCGGTCAGCAGCTTGGTGAAATCCTCGCGATTGAAAGTCGTCGTCAGCGAGAACATCGGGTTGTCAAATCGAATGTTCTTCAGTTGGACGATGCGGGACGCAATGTCCTCATTCCAGTAGCGGCGGCAACTTTTCAGCATGCCTGCCGGGAAACCGTGCAGCGAAATATCAAAAATGTGATTGCCAGGACGGAGAAACCATGTCGCCAGCCCGCCCAGTTTGTAGTGCTGCTCCAGCAGCAATACCCGGTGCCCGGCACGCCCCAAAATATTTGCCGTCGTCATGCCGGCCAGGCCGCTACCAATGACGACCACGTCGTAGTAGTCTTGGCAACCTTTCAGAAAGTCTCGTGGCATAACGTCTCTACTCTGATTCCTGGAATCGAATCCATCCGCCAGCGAATGGTGTCGCCCAACGCGCTGAACGGTGCCGCGTCACGCATCCTCCCACCACTCTGGCAGGATACGGCAGTTTACGTAACCTGCCAACCGCTACTGAGATTCGTCCTTTGGAAGTTGTCCGACTGATTGTTCCACTGAGTCGGTCTCCCCTGAGTCGGTTCCCACGGAGCTCGCTTCCGTCGAGCTGGGCGATATGGCGGAATCGACGGACTGGATCTTCTTCGCCCGGCCTTGCGTCCAAAGCCGCAAACCTTGCAAACGCTGCTGACCGCGCAAAAAGTACGCTTCGCCCAAATTGCTTAGTTGTGTCGCAAATCGAGCGTCTATCTCCGCAACCCAGTCGGCGTTGGTTGGCGATACAAGCTCGTCGTCAAAGCAGGCGGTGGCGATCGCCCGGCCCAACAGCTGGTGTCCTTCCACATTCGGATGGATGTGATCGACTAACCAGCGGTCGCCCACGATCCCGTCGGCGCTGCGGCTGGCAAACAGCTTGTCCGCGTCGACCAGAGTCACGGACGCGCGGTGGGCCTCTTCCTGGACGATCGCCTGCAACCAGCTCGGCGCGCGCAGCGGGCACACGTCATGGTCTCTGGCTAGCTGCAGATGCTGCCGAGCCGAGTCTGGTTCACTGCGTTCCAATTTTAACTGTCCGAGCAAATAAAGCGTGCCAGCATGTTGAGGATCAATGCTCAAAGCCAACTGGGCTTGGTCGAACGCCTCATCGGAGTCATTGGTTTGACGCGCTCGGCTCCACGCAGCCTGAAACGCGCGCAGCTGCGGATCGTCTAGCCCTGGACGGTCTTCAATCTTCATGGGCGGACAGTCCAACGTATTGCTAACTGGATTGACCGCCACGACCGGAATCTGAAGGTCTGCGCACAGCTGGAACATCTGACGTAGATTCCATCGGAATTGGTCGGAGATCGCCGCATGTTGTTGATCATCGCGGTGATAGGCCTCCAACCCGTTCTTGTAATCCAGCAGCGCATCGACCTCCCTAGCCAGCCGGGTCGGGTTATTCACCGCCGGTGCTGGTCGATAACCTTGGCGACCCAACAAGACACGAGCTCCAGCAACCAACCTTCGATCGCTCATCCAATTGATCCATCGAGCGCCGAATCGCAAGCGTTCGTAGCCCGCGAAGCTGCGCTCTTCCAAATACTCGTTGTGTCCGCAATAGATTACGATCAGATCAGGTTCGTACTCCATCACCTCGCGTAGAATGGCCAGAACCCGATAGCTGGCGTAAGAAAGTCCACCGCAGTTGACACACTCGACTTCGCGGTCCGGCAAGGCGGCTTGCAGACAGAGGCCCAACCAAGCCGGGAAGGCGGTCTCCGTGCTAAATGGCTCACCTTGCGTTGTCGATCCTCCGAGTGCGAACACTCGCAGACCGTGCTCCGACTTCCGCTTGGCAAAACTGGCGGGACGAAACAGATGGTGCCTGCTGGAGCCGATTTCCATTCGTTCACCATCGTCAGCAGCCTCAAACAGGGGCTCCAAATGGTGAAGGTCAACAAACGGATCGGCGGCAACCGGTTGGCGAGGTAAATCACACCACTCCAAGATGCCCTCTAGCACGGCAAATGGCAGTACGCCCAAAGCCACAGCCAGCAGGCGAAATATCCATCTTCGGTGGTTGGGCAATTTGCTCATGCTGGCCATTGTAACCGAGCCAACGTAACCTCAGCTGGCCCTAATGATCGCTACGAACCGACCAAATAACTGGCAAAATGCCAATCAAAACCAACGGCGAGGCCGTCGGCTGCGGACAGCTATTTATTTTCAAAGGTCATCGACTAAATTGGCAAATCGCTGGGGTGGTATTGTGCTGCGCTGGGCAATCGAACGGCTCGGGCGGTCGGCGGGTTGACACATTTTGGAATCGGCGGACGAGGAACTCATGCAGGTTTTGGTAACGGGCTCCAGTGGCTTGATTGGCTCGGCGGCCGTACGACATTGGGATGCATTGGGTGCCGACGTTGTGGGTGTGGACAACAACATGCGTCAAGTATTCTTTGGACCGCAGGGCAGCACCCAGTGGAACTTAGAACGCCTGCAAGCCGACACGAAGAGATTTCAACATGAGGCGCTGGATATCTGTGATCGGCCGGCCATCGACGCGCTATTCGCACGGCACTCATTTGAGTTGATTATTCACTGTGCCGCGCAGCCTTCCCACGACAAAGCTAAAGAGATTCCTCTGCTCGACTTCGATGTTAATGCAGGCGGAACGATCAATTTGTTGGAGGCTACACGTCAGCACAGTCCTGACGCTGTGTTCTGCCACATGAGCACCAACAAAGTTTACGGAGATGCGCCGAACGAATTGCCGCTGACGGAGCTTGAAACTCGTTGGGAGTATGCTCGCGAAGAAGACTGGCATGGAATTGACGAACACTGCCGCATCGACCGCACTACGCATTCCCTATTTGGAGCATCCAAAGCGGCGGCGGACGTCATTGCTCAAGAATACGGGCGCTACTTTGGCATGAATGTCGGCGTCTTTCGTGGTGGGTGCCTAACCGGCGCTAGCCACTCCGGCGTTGAACTGCACGGGTTTCTGTCGTATCTGGTGCACGTGGCAGTACTCCAGAAACCCTACACCATCTTTGGCTATAAAGGCAAGCAAGTTCGAGATCAGATAGAAAGCAGCGACGTCATCTTTGCATTTGAACAGTTTGCCAAACAGCCTCGTCCCGGAGAGGTGTATAACTTGGGCGGAGGACGTGACAACGCCGCCTCCATGTTGGAATGCATCCAACTGATTGAAGAAATCAGCAGCTACACAGTCCAGCACACCTACAGCGAAACCAACCGTGTCGGAGATCACATTTGCTACATCAGCGATCTGCGCAAATTGCGATCGCATTACCCCGAGTGGTCAATTCGAATGGATTTGAAGGAGATTTTGGGGCGCATGATCGAAACGGAAGAAGAAAAGACAAAGACCAGCGTTTCGACCTAGCAAGATCCTTCCGAGTTGGAACTTAGCCGGATGCATTCAGCTAGTGGTGACACTTTCTTTTCAAAATGCTCGCCGAGTTGTTTGTCGGCGCGCCTACGCACTTTCTAGTTGAGGCCAGAGCCTCTAGCGGACATAGGACCTGTGACATCAATGGAAGGGTTGCTCATTCGGTCGAAAACAGGCGACATCAACGTAGAAATGCTCTAGATGGCCGCTTGCCGTAGCGCGACGTTAAGAACCTATCTGACAACCTCGCCATAGGACGGGCACTCGCGCCCGCTGCGAGGTTTTCAGATACGCTCTAATGGTCAGCAACGAGCAAATGACGTCACATTGCCGATGGAGGGGTTCCGCAGATGGAGGGAAACATGGGGCACGCACCGCTGGTTCCGCCTCGTTGGGAGTTGCCAACTGAATTTCGGCGGCGACTTGGTCGCACGGTCGGTCGCCAACGCGTCATGAGTCACGAAGGCCAGTTGCTCATTGTTGCGCACGACGTACCAAATCCCGAGGAGGACCGTCGGCAAGGTGTTTTGTTCTGGTATGGCACCGATGAGCAGTGGCAGGCCAGCAATGGCGAATCGGGCTCGGAAGCCATCCAGAATCTATTGTCCAAGTATGAGGCGCGCGTTGAAGAAATTGATCAATCAGAACAACGGGCCAAAGCTGCAGAGGACTATTTGCCCGTCCTGGAAGGATTAGCTCCGGTTTCACGCTCGGCCCGCAATTTGTACGACGTACTTCGAGAGGCCCGCAAGAGCGCGCCGCAATTGAGTGAACTGATCGATGTACGTGATCGCGCATACGAGTTATCGCGGACTACGGAACTGACATATCAGTACGCCAAGGATTCGATGGACGTGGCCATGATCAAGCGAGCTGAAGAGCAAGCGGCGGCCAGCGATCGCATGGCTGTGGCTTCGCACCGATTGAATTTGATGGCAGCCCTGTTCTTCCCACTTGCAACACTCAGCGGAGTGTTCGGCACGACGTTGACTGACAATTGGAGTTGGTCGGAATCTAGTCAAGGATTTTTACTGTTCTTGATCGTTGGCTTGGTCACAGGTGTGCTACTCGCAGCGTTTGTCAACTCGCGTCAAAAAAGCGCGTGACACGCTCTTTGCCGTTCAACTCCGTCGCGCTCTTATTGGGTATCCGAAAGATCCAAATCGAGTACCCTGCTTTGCCCACGGCAGGCTGATTACGAAAGTACGAGTACGTACCCTGCCTGTCGAACAGTAGATTCGTGCTGATTGCGTACCAGCCAGATGGAAACTCCTTGCTAACTGGCCAATCTTGCGTACGTTCAATGATGGTGTTGGCGTCCACGAGTCCATCGTACCGCACATGCAAGGGTTCGGATTCTGGAACATGACGTTCAATCCACTGCTCCAGGAAATAGAGATCCTGTCCCCAGTCCACGTTGCTATCCAATAAGTGTCGTTGGCCAAAATGTGGTCCTCCGATCGATTCGTTGAAGTAAGAAAGGCTATGCGGTAGGCACCAAAGGCTACTGAGTACGCTGGCGGACAGGAATAACATACGCAGTCTAGGAACCAGGCGCAGCGTGTCTGGGGTGGGCGAATTGGCGCGCGGCTCCCATACAGAACCGCAGAAAACCCAGAGCATTGGAAGCGCTGGCAATATGTATCGCGAATGCACGTGAACACCCGTGTTCATGCTGGCTATCGTCCAAACCGTAATACTGGGCAGCAGCAACGCCAGCAAATCGAACCAGCTTGTTCTTGAGCCGGTTCGCAGCAAGGAAAACAGCGCCCAGCAGCACAGCGCCAGGGTGCCGAGAGGCGTCTTTACACCGAGAGCGTAAGCGTAGAATTCGGGACTGCCGCCAAGAGTCCACGAGCCGCGTTGAAAACTCCAGAATCTTGTTTCAAAGTCTAGCTTTTGTTGGTCAATTCCGAGGACAAAATCGGCGGGTAATGGGATGGGCCAGTCCAGCAAAGTACCTTGGAAGCGGTTTTGAAAGCGTGGCCCATCTGCGACGGTTTGATGCGTCAGGCTACTACTTAAAAACCGGAACTCTCCTAAAGAGGTTCCCGTTCCCTGAAACCCGTAACTCAAGTTGATCACCAACAGGACACCAGCCAGGATTGCCGTAGCCTGTGCGGCTGACGTCAGCAGGGTTAGTGGCCTTTGCCGTTGCCAACGTCGGAGTTGATGCAAAATCATCAAGCAAGGTACCGTCATCAACAGCAGTAGAGCTGTCGTCTTCATTGCTAACGCTAATCCAAATACGGTTCCCGTTCCGAATGCTTGCGGGATTGTCGCTGCGTTTCGATATCTCCAATAGCGATAGTTTCCCCACAGGCACATTGCGGCAGCGCCGGCATCGCCTGTCACCAGCATGCAGTTTCCCAGAAAGTAAGGGTTGCTGGCATACAATGTGGCGGCAGCCAAGCCAGCACGCCAACCAAATAGATCGGCTGCCCATTTCCAAGCAATCCAAATCCCAAACGCGTTGCAGCAGGCGCATAGCAGGCGACCAACATGGATGGCGTGCAGCAGTTCATTTGGATATCGATCGGCCATTGCGGTAGCGCACGCGAACTCGGGCCGTTCGCCGAATCGGAACGGCTCTACCACTGAAACGACTTCAGTGGAAAGTGGTGGCCCGGCTGGCAGGCTCGCCAACAAGCGGAGAAAGGGCGGATTGACGCGGTACAAGCTGTGGTCGCCGGTAGCCCATGTATACAGACCGGCAACATAGTGCGGCGGCTCATGCCAGACCGGGCTATTTCTCACGGACAAGGCAACGACGGCAATCCAGTGCAACCCGATCAGGACTGCAACCAGATGGGCTCCAGTCAGCCGAAAATCTTCAGTGACACGAGAACCTGGGTAGCAGCTGATCAGTTGGGCAAAACGGGCCAGATTCAAGTGCCCAATAGCCGTCGTACGACTACCCAACCAAAGACCAAGCAAACGACGAAGCCCAGTAAGAGTATGAGCCTTGAGTTGGGGCTCTTCTCCACCGGTTCCAAATCTTCGCGGTACGGAATCGCTTCGTCTTCTTTGCCGGCTACGTAAGTCACCGCTCGGGTCATGTCATTGACCTCAGACCCCAGCGGAATGTCCA
This sequence comes from Pirellulaceae bacterium, assembly GCA_028289675.1. Lineage (GTDB taxonomy): Bacteria > Planctomycetota > Planctomycetia > Pirellulales > Pirellulaceae > Aureliella. Next base: position 4,304 of record JANQOL010000082.1, on the reverse strand, counting down.
CCACCAGATCGGACTCCTGCACTTCACCGCAGCTCAACTCCACCACCGACATCGTGCTGATGGTGGCTTCACCCGCGTTTGCGTATTGGGTCCAGCCGGCCTCAAATGCTTTGGTGGGATGCCACATGCCGTCAAACTCTTGGCTTGCTTCAACCAACACGTCGACGTTGGTATAGGCATCACCGCGTCGCCAACGGTGTTCGATCTTGGTAATCATGAAATCCTTCTCGGGGGCAAACCAGGTTACTCGCTCGGTCTTCGAATCATCATCCTGTTCGAATGACAGCTGGCATTCAATCATCCCGGGGCTAGATGGCTGCGCGCGCACCTGGACGTCTTCCCATCGTTCCAGCAATAACTCGTAGTGTGACGGCCGAAACTCATCCACATATCCGTCCAGAAAAAAGCCAAATCGATTTTCCTTCGTGATCGGATCCTTCTTGACGTCGATGCGGACGTGACGACTGTCGAAGTCCCGATGATCGACAAACATTGTGGATTTTCCGGTCTTAGAATCGTATCCAGTGCGCGATTCATAGAGTTGTGGATCACTGCCTTCGCGGTAGCGATAGAGGAACTGGTAGGAACTTCCAATGCGGTACAGTTCCTGCTCGCTCTTCGACTCAAATCCGGTGCGCTCGCCAACAACACCGTTGGCGTACTTGGCATTGAACTTTTCAGATTCCAACGTGACTTTGAAGTTCTTCAGTTGGTTTAAACGTTGTTTAATGCCCGCCTTGAGAACGGGCTTGAGTTGTTCGGCGGGCAATGAATAGAAGTCGTCGGCCGTCAGCTTGGTCTGGGCCAAGCTGTCAGTGGGCAGAATGAACCAGCCGCACACCATGCATCCAAAGATAAGGAGTCTCATGTTGGTTCCCCGTTGCTGTCTACTGCTCGCATGTCTGCTTCCTTGGCTCCCACCACCACTCCGGCAACTACGGTGGTGAACTCCTGGCCGCTGGCGCTAACTCCGGTCACCGTTTGCCGCACCAGCCCTCGCACACGCTCGTCCAAAAAGAGCCGAATCTGCGAGCTATTTTCAATCACTTCGACTTGCACTCCAGCCTGACAATCAGCGCATGAGACCGAAGCGATGGTGTCAGCGACTGGACTGTGGCTGGACAGATCCAAGACATGAACTTTTCCCGCCGGCACCTTACCGAAAAACAGCTCGGGTAGAAAACCGTTGTCCTGAGCGACCAATTCTGCTTTCACGGGGACAACAATTTGATGATAAGGTGCATCGTGAGACGTAGTCAGCGTTACTCGCGACTGATAACTGCCTACTGCGGAAAGCCCAACGGTATCGAGTTTCATTCGCACCACTAGACCATTCTTCAGTTCGGGGGCTGGCTGGAGTTTAACCAGCGATATTCGCTCGTCTTCAGAAATTAGCTCTTCGAAATCTACCTCGGTTGTGTCCAGTCGAGCCAAGTGAACGATGATTTCGGCGGATTCCCCGAGTCGGACCTCGCCGAAGCGAGCGTTGCCTTCGGTCAAAAATAGGCTTGGATTGGGCAACACGTCTCCCATGACCACCAATGACAGTGACTCTTCTTGCTCCCCATTCTTTGGCTTCACTTTAATGAGAACGTGTTTGTCGAACGGACCTAGTCCCGTTTCCGTGTTGATCTTTAGTGGGACCTTCAACTTTTCTTGTGGCTGCAACCACTTGCCATCGTGTTCATCGACCACCATGCAACCACACTCGGGATGCACTCCGGTAATCTGCACTGGGCTGGCCCCCTGATTCTCGATCTCGAATACGTGCCGGAACTCGGAATATGCATCGACTTTGCCCATTTGCCAGAGGACATTTGAGCAAAACAGACCACTGTCGGTTCGCGCGCTATAGTCCGGCGACTGCCTACATGAGACTAGCACCGTGACTGTCACAGCCAGCAGGATCTGCGACGCGAACTTTGACCTCGTAAATCTACTCACCGGTGTTTGACCTTCGTGGAATCATCTAGCGATGTGCCACCACGGCAGAAATCCGGGCGACGAGCCTAGAGACCTGCAATCGACATCACAGATCTTGGATTCGCGCCCTGACACGTCACCTGCTGTCGGATGACCAACGAGCGGGCGCTCGCTGGTCATGGACTATTAAGTGGTAACGTTTGGGCACAGCGAAATCGACTTAACAGCCGCCCGAGCAGTTGTCGAGATCGCATTGTCCGCTGGAGGTCGTACCGTCGCAGAACCAGTCCCCACCAGAGGTTTGTTGACAGTTGCCAGACGTCTTGGCTCCGCACCCTGTGTTGGTGTGCGAACAATTACACGTGTATTCCACGTTGTAACACGTCTTGCGCGGCAAACCGCCCGGCCCAGCACAGTTTTTGCAGCCGCCACCACTATTGCTTTCACACACGAAACCGCCCCACTGGTTGCAGTCCGAATACTGATTCGGAATGGACTCGCATTTCTTCTTGCTAGCCGCCTGCAAACCAACAGCGCCTCCAACCAGCAAAACCAAAGCCAACAAAGCAACTGTACTTTTCATCGGATCGCTCCTCGCTACGTGGATAGTCAAACGAAACTAGTACCAACATCAATTAGCCGTCAGCTGGTCATTTTGCTACGCATCTAGCAGCCACCGGAACAATTCTTCAGATTGCACTGTCCGCTGTTGGTAATGCCATCGCAAAACCAATCGCCACCTGAAGTTCTCTGGCAATTACCGGTTTGTTTGCTGCCACAGCCGGTGTACGAATAGGAGCAATTGCACGTGAATTCCACCGTATAGCAAGTCTTCCGAGGCAATCCACCTGGGCCAGCGCAACTGAAGCAATTGCCTCCCGCATTAGCGCTGCAATACAGTCCGCCCCAGTCGGTGCAGTCCGAGTACTGATTGGGTACGGACTCGCATTTGACTTTGTTAGCAGCGTGCAGTCCTACACCACCGGCGACCAGGATTAGTAGTGTCAGAACGCTGATTACGGAACGCATCGAGTGTCTCCTCATTAAACGAGTTGAATCACATCAGTGGCATTTCTGCCTCAACTTCAACCGGGCGTCGTGCAGCCACCCGAGCAATTGTCCAAGTCGCAATGCCCAGCACTGGTGGTTCCATTGCAGAACCAGTCGCCACCCGATGTTTGTTGGCAATTGCCAGTCGTCTCAGTGCCGCAGCCGGTGTTTGTGTTGGCACAATTGCACGTGTATTCGACGAGGTAGCAAGTCTTGCGCGGCAACCCACCTGGTCCGGCACAGTTGTTACAACTGCCACCTTTCTTGGCCGCACATAGAAACCCACCCCATTGATTGCAGTCGGAGTATTGATTGGGAATCGACTTGCAGAGCTCTTTCTCGGGCCCGGCTTGCAAGAAGACCGCTCCCGACACCAACATCAAAAACGCAAACACTGCCGTCGGAATCTTCATCACCAGCTCCTTTCAAGTTCACCAGAGAGTTCAACTGCCAGAGGATCGCCAGCCAATGATCGCTTCACTCCGCTAGCATCCGGTATTCGAACATTTGTCGATCGAACAAGTCCCGCGGTGGTCAACTCCGTCACAAAATCAATCGTCGCCTGAGGTCTTTTGACAATTTCCATACGTCGATGGACCGCAACCAGTGCTGGTGTGCGGACAATTGCTGGTGTATTCCACCGTGAAGCAGGTCTTCCGCGGCAGCCCGCCGGGACCAGCGCAGTTTTTGCATCCGCCACCGTTCTGAGCTTCGCAAAAGAACGCACCCCACTCATTGCAATCTGAGTAACTGGCGGGAAATGTAGCGCACTTCAGCTTGGAAGAACTCGCGTAGGCCGAAACGCTCCAAGCCAGCCCCAGTAGTAACGTGAGCGAAAGCAAACAACGGAACACCGACCTCACCTTCCTAACTCAATGCCGGTCAAAAATCACGCTCATGTCTTTGTATAGGCTATCGGTGACGATGCAAGAGTTTGTCTCAACTTTTCACAAAAAAGCGTCAGAGATCGTGACGGACATCTGTGGACGGCAAAAATAATTCGATGGACGCTCAGTGAACCAACCCGGACAGTGTGGCGCTGGTGTGTTGCTGGTTCGCGTTGGTTTTTGCATGGCCAAAGCAACTGGAGTGGATCTTCGTAAATTCGCGTTGCAAGAACTCTGCTGCGAAACTGCGGTGTCCACTTGTTAGCCAGAGAGTTACGGTCACTCCCCCCGGTAGCGATGGCCGTAGCTAGTGCTGGTCACCGCTAGCGTATCTCATAGTCGACTGTTCCAATTTGGATGGGCTGCGGAAAGGCGATACAATGCGCGTGAGTGCCTTCTGCTGCAATCATGACATAGCATCAAGTTGTACGGGGACGGACGTGG
>JANQOL010000077.1 GCA_028289675.1 Pirellulaceae bacterium | reverse complement strand
CTCTTCAAAAAAAGAAGACGCTTTTGCATGCGTAGATTGGCGGTAAGTAAGGTGCTTGGGGAAGGCGGAGCCTTGGAGACAGTGCATTCCCAGGCAGAGACTGGGAATGAGGAAAAACAACCTATTTTTGTCGCACGTGTCTAGTTCCAATGCCAGCGGCGGCTCAATTCGTCATTGAACTGTCGCACTGTGCACGAAACTTCGCCTTCGCTGAATTGGTATGGCCGCACTCAGGACATGTGGTCGTTTGTACTTTTCGATGGTGATGCTGGCTCGCCGCGACCTCGTGTCAACGCGATTCCCACCAACATTATTAGACAAACACCACCTGCAATCGCGGCGATGAACAACCAAGGAACAGAAGCTGAGACGACGGTCAGTTCTCCATCGGCCGTGACGACATCGAACTCAGTTGGATTGCTTGTATCTCGCTTCCAAGCACGGACATGACGGAGTCCCAGCGAGCTTTTGTCGCCGGGTTGGCCGATCACGTTTGCCTTCACGATGGCGATCGGGCCATCCTGATTGACACCCTTGTCCGTATCCGAAAGCATCAGGATCGTTAGCTCACCTGTGTTGTCGCTGTTAAATTCGACCGAGCCATCGTATACGTCTCCTGTTTCTACCTCGTCGATTTCAAGAACCTTGTTGTCGAACAGCAGGAGCATTTGAATTGGGCCAAGTTCGTCGGCGTCTTCGGCTTCCAAAGCGATTTCGACTTTTCCACCAGCCGGACCATCAATGCTGACGACTCGTAGATTCATGGCCCACGCAGGCGAGGCAGCAAGCAAGAGAGTAGCGGCCAGACCAGCGACGATGAAGAGATAGGATTGTGCTTTCATGGTCATTGGCTCCCGAAACGATTTTGTCGAACGTCGATCCGTTGCAAAATGATCAGCGAATCAGTGGCCAAGACACCACCGCTGCCGTCCATATCGAGGGTAAGATCTTCTTCGATCTTCTTTGTGGACATGTCGATCGCACGCTGAGCGTCAAAGACCGTGAGCACGTCGTCACCATCAGAATCGCCTGAACGGTATTGGCTGACGATTTTGATCTCGCCGTCGTACAAATCCGTTGCCAACGGGCGCCGGTCTGAATCTTTCAGGTCATAAACGCTTAATTGCAAATCGCTGCGGTCGCCTGGCGAACCAACTGCTCGAAATCTGAGATTTGCGACGATGCCGCTACGGGAAACAGGTTGCGACTGGGCAAAACCGATTCTCAGCACTCCTCTTTCGCGTGACTCGCCAGAGAAACGGACACCTCTTCCGAACACCGCCCCACGGTCGGGGTCGCTAGTAGGAGTCACAACCGCCGGATTGTATTTGACTTCAAAATTCAAGGCGGTCGTTCCCCGAGGAAAGAAGATATAAACCGGCACGGTAGCCTCCTTGCCAACGGCCACTCGCCGTTTGCCCGCCAGCAAGATCCGTGCACCGCCATTTGTGCGGTTAGGCGGAGAGTTATCAGGCGGTCCGTCATTCCACCAATCATCCGTCGTGCCAGTCAATGGCGTACGCCCGCCCGGATTTCTCGCAACGGTGACGGGTGGCCAGTTCCTTTCACCATCCAACCAACCGTCGGGACGATATCTCGTCGTGGGACGAGGCGGCAGCCGGTTACCAGCATTGGGCGGAAACCAAGGTGGCAAGATCTCGTTTCCATATCGTCCGGGCAATCCAGGCGGAAATCCATCATCTGATCTATCGTCTTTTTGGGCCCCGTCATCATCTCGTGTGTTCTTGTCATCCCTAGTACGGCCATCGTCGCGTTCCGGCAACTCGCCGTCGCCAATCGTAATTTTCTTGGCCGCGCC
>JANQOL010000071.1 GCA_028289675.1 Pirellulaceae bacterium | reverse complement strand
TAGCGGTTACGCCGCGTACAGCTCCGTCGGCGGATCCAGCGGCATTGTCGCTTCGGGCGGCAGCAGCGGTGGCCCAGGGTTGCTTCAACGAGTTGCCGGTCGCATGCAATCGCACATTGCCGCCAAGCGGGCACGCCATGCGGCACGCCGCGCCGCATATGGTAGTAGTGGCGTCTATGCCAGTCACGGCAGTAGTGGCTACACCAGCTACTCCTCGGTCGGCGGATCCAGCGGCTACGCCGTTCGTCGCGTGGCCTCAGGAGGTAGCTCGGGACACTCCGGCGGTAGCTCTGGATACATCAGTTCGCGCGTCAGCTACGGTAGCGTTGGAGTCAGGTCCGGTGGCAGCTCGGGAGCTGTCTATAGCAGCGGTGTCAGCTACGGCAGTGTTGGCGGATCCTACTATAGCGCGTCCAAGAACAACACGGCAGCCGCTTCTTCACTCGTCACGAATGCTTCTGTGGACGGCGATGCAGTTTATCTTTCTGTAGCCGTGCCTAGCCGAGCTAAGATTTACGTCAATGACAACGTGACGACTAGCAGCGGTACGGTCCGCGAGTTCGTTAGTCGTGGGCTGAAGCCGGGCAAGTCGTACAAGTTTAACGTCCGCGCTGAACTAGAAGACGCCAATGGCCAAGTCATGATCGAAGAGAAAACGTTGGTTGTCTCCGCCGGACAACGCGAGCAATTGCAATTCGCGTTTGCTGAACAAGCTCGAGAAGTGGAAACCGCCGTCACCCTGAACGTTCCCGAGGGAGCCGAAGTGTGGTTGGCCGGCAACCGGACCAATGCGGTTGGCGAGACGCGCACGTACCGAACTCAACAGCTCAAGCCTGGCGAGGTTTGGGACGAGTACGAAATCCAAGTCAAATTGGCCGGAGAGGTCAAGAGTCGCAAGATTCGCCTGATTGGCGGGGACGATTTGCAGTTGACGTTTGCCTTTGACGAGCGAACGAAGTTGGTCGCCAAGTAGACTCTGCTGCAGAACCTCAAGGCAAAAACGTGCCCTCGCTGGTCTAGAACTGGCGAGGGCTTTTTTGTGTCATGGCGGTAGCCGATCGGCCCTGCGCGCCCAGGAACGGATTCGACTTCGCGAAAGTGAGTAGCTGGCCGTTCGCGGCGGGTTGCAAGAGCGCGGATCGTCTATACTCTCATACCGAGATGCCGTTGGTGGCTGTTTTCGACCGCCTTTGGTGATGGCGCCGGCGCTATATCCCTGCGACTCGCATGAGCTGTCGGCGAGCTGGCCTCAGTTTCTATACCGCAAGCCATAGATCATCCTGGTTGCCATGCCGGAGCCCACATCAGCGGCCAAGACCACCCCAAATCAGCCGCTCGCGCGGTCGATCAAGATCGTGCTCAGTGTGCTGGTGGTGGTCCAATTGCTGGCCGTCGTGGCCGAGCCCTTTCGGTTCTTTACCCTGAGCACGCGCGGGACGTCGCCGGCGGCGGATCCAGTTCGGCAAGTGTTGGCGCCGTACGTCGAATTTGCTTACCTCAATCACGGGTACTTTTTCTTTGCTCCGGAACCCGGTCCGAGCCATTTGATCGATTGCCGATTCACTACCCAAGACGGCGATACAGCCTACCTGAGGTTTCCTGATCGGCGTGCTCAGTGGCCGAGACTTTTGTACCACCGGCACTTTATGCTCACGGAAAACCTGCACCAGCTGTGGATTCACCCGCCGCATGACGAGTTAATCGCGGAGGATGATCCCCTGTTGCCGGAGTGGCAGTCGGAGCGGGCGCGCTTCGAAGCGGTTCGGGCGTCGATGATGCGCCATTTGGTCCATCGGTATGATGCCCAGACCGTGGAGATTGACCGCGTGGAACATCGTTTGCCCAGCGATGACGAGGTGTTTGTCGAGCGCATACGTCTGAATGACAAACGTCTATACGTCACGCTACCGGACGCGCCGCTGGCAAACACCGAAAGCCGAACGTCGGAATCCCCAACCTCAGCGGCTGAGTCCGCAGTGGCTGTGCCGGCCGGCGAGTCGCTCGAAGACCGGAAGCCACAGCCGTGAATCCAAAGTTGCCAAGCGGATTGGAACTGTCTTGGTGGTCGCGCGCGATGGCTGGGTGGGAGCAGTTCTGGTTTACACCTCGCCTACCGCATGTGCTGGCTGTGATTCGGATTTGTTGCGGCGCGATGTCGGCTTACGTCCACATCATTTGGAGCAGCCTACTCTCTGATTTCATGGGGCCACACGCCTGGATTGATCAACCAACGGTCCGCATGCTGCACGCGGACGATTGGGCGTGGAGTTGGTTGTGGTACACCGACAGCCCACTGCTACTGGGCATCCATCAAACGGTGGCCATCGTGGCCAGCCTGTGCCTAATGGTTGGCTTGGCGACACGCGTCAGCTCCGTGGTGGCGTGGTGGATGACGTTGATGGTCTGTCATCGCATGACATTGGCACTTTTTGGATTGGATCAGATCGTCGTCATGCTGTCGATGTATCTGATGATCTGCCGCTGTGGTTCGGTGTGGAGCGTCGATGCCTGGTTGCAGCGGCGTAGAGGTGCCAGTTGGTGGCTGCCCACCGCCGACCCCAGCGTTAGCAACAACATTGCCACTCGGCTAATCCAGTTGCATCTATGCGTCATCTACCTGTTCGGTGGGCTCAGCAAGATGCGCGGTGAAATGTGGTTCGATGGCAGCGCACTGTGGTACACGATTGTGAACTACGAATACCAATCGCTGGATCTGGTGTGGTTGGGCCGATCACGCGTAGCCATTGCTTCGTTGACGGCCGCAACCGTGTTTTGGGAAACGTTCTATTGCGCTCTGGTTTGGCCCAGACTGACACGTCCACTGGCGCTGGGCATGGCCGTGATGGTGCATGGAGGCATTGCATTGGGGCTGGGCATGGTGACCTTTGGATTCATCATGCTGGTAGCCAATTTTTCGTTTATTGAGCCCAGTTGGTTGGAGCGCTGGCGCGGCAAGCCGCAGGTCACGTAGGGCATTTCGCGATTTTGGCGGTGCCGCTGGAGTCCAGGCTTTAGCCGTTCGAGTACCGAGTTACCTTACGGCAAGCGGCTTCAACTCCCAACCTGCACGCTGAGCAGCTCTTGCAGGAGTACTCTCCCGGGCTAGGCGCCGAACTTGCCCATGCGGCCGGCATTGGATAGAGCCAGCAACATCAAGTACTGCGCTTCGAATTGCCCCAATCCACCAGTGATCGCGGTCGTCTCGCCAAAGGTTGTGTGGGGGTCTGGACGGCAGCAGCCAGACACCAGCAGCGTGGGTACCGGATGCCAGCTGTGGCTGGACAAGTACGCGGGAGTGGAATGGTCGCCGGTAACGATCAAAACACTCGGATGCAATGCATTGATTGCCGGCAAGCAACTGTCGAGTTGTTCGGTGCGTTTGACTTTCTCCGCAAAATTCCCATCCTCGCCCGTACTGTCCGTGTACTTGAAGTGAATGAAGAAAAAGTCGTAGCGATCCCAGCACTGCTTCAGGACTTGCATCTGTTCTTCCAACGTGGTCGGCTCGCCAACGATGTCCATGCCCACCAACCGCGCCAGACCCTTGTACATGGGATACACGGCGATTGCAGCAGCGCGCAGTCCATAAACTTCTTCGTAACTGGCTAAGTCAGGCCGGGCCGCAAAGCCACGCATGGTGTGGAAGTTGGCCTTGCTCTCATTCTTTAAGATTTCGCGAGCTTGCCTCAAAAACTCTTGCGCGACCTCCGCTGTTTTTTGACTGGCGTCATCTTCGGGCTCCGGCTCGAGCGGCGGTACTCCGGTGGCTTGCGGATCGGTGTCTCGGACGTTACCCGCTAAGCCTGGTCCGCGGAAGACGACGACAAAGCGATGCTCCTTGACCGGCTCCACAAAGATCTCGATGCCCGGAATGCGAATTTTGCGCAAAGAGATCGCCAGCGGGGCACTCTCGTCGGTCGGAATTCGTCCGGCTCGACGATCCGAGATGTTGCCGTCGGCGTCCAGCGTGCAGAAGTTGCACCGCACGGCCACATCACCTGGCTGCATCTCAAACCCGATGCCGGTTGCTTCCAAGGCGCCTCGGCCAATTTGAAATTGCAGCGGATCGTAACCAAACAAGCCCAGATGGCCAGGGCCGCTGCCAGGGGCGATTCCGGGTTTGACAGGAATGCTCAGCCCTTGGACTCCACGCGCTGCTAGAGCGTCCAGATTCGGTGTGCTGGCCGTCTCCAGCTCCGTCTTGCCGCCGGGAGATTGCGGCAATCCTCCCAAGCCATCCCCGACCAACATCACGATCTTGGCATCGTTCTTGATATTCAGTTCGCGGGTCAGTGCATGCATGTCCATGAAACGTTCCAGTCGGTGTGGGTAGGCTGGTTTGAAACCCAGCGGATCGAAAACTCACCGACGGAATTATGACCTTTCTGGTCGGACTCACCAGGGGCGGCGTTGAGCAACTGACGTGGCGGTGCCAGCCGCGCCCTTAACCGGCGGACCTGCGGCGTCGATGTGCCAGAGTCAGTCCGACAATCAGCAGGGCGGCCGAGCTCGGTTCTGGGACGGCGGAGAAGTTCAGGTTGTCCATCGCCACATAGGCCGGCGGATTCAGGAAGTCGATGCCACCGAAGGTGTCGATCACATTGGAGTCCAATGAAAAACTCAATGACCGCACCAGACCCAGCGAGGTCAAATCAAACTGAGTCCAGTCTCGGATGTAGAAATCGTCTGCTAATCCAGGGCCGCCGTAATTGGCCAGGTCGATCGAGATCGTGCCCGTGGTAGCGCCGGTGCCATTGATGCCGTCATACCCGGTGATGTCTAGTCGTAAGAAGTCGCCATCTTGGAACTGAACGGCTCCGCCAAAACCACCATCCAAACCATCGCGAAAGGCGCGTACCGCATACGTAGTGTTGGCGATGTCTACCGAATTGACCACTGCGTCACCGGCGAAACTCAATACGCTTTGGTTGGCGTTGCGGACCGAACCTGGGAAGGCGATGGCATAAGTCGGTGAATTCCCCGCGCCGAATCCCGCAGGGACACCACCTTCGGAGTAGACCGCGTACTGGTTACCAAATCCGTGAGTCAACAAGTCCTGTATGTTGGAATAGGCCCAACCCTCCCATGCTAAGAACCCGAAGGACTCCGTCACCGAGTTGTTGAACTGGACGCCTCCGCTGGACCAGCCATCGTCGTTGGGAGTTGTACCGCCGCTATAGAATCCGACGGGTGGCAGCGCGGCTCCCACGTCTTCGAAGGTCACGACGCCTGCCATGCTGGTCGAGACGGGCAAGCAGCAACCGGTGCAGAACAGCAAGCTGACAATTTTGTGGAACGCAGTTGATTTCATGGATGTAACTCAATGTAAATGAAACGGAAAAGCAAACCGCGGCTACAGGTGTTCGCCGGAAATGGGCTCGCCGCCGGCGCGTGTGATGAGCCCGCCCAAGACTTTCTTGTCGATGCTTTCTGTTGCAAAAATGACATGGCTGTCGGTAAACAGCATCATGGCGCCTCCAGTGTGCTGGCTTCGAATTTCGTTGTCGCCTGCCCAAGCATTGGGGTCATTGATACCTCCGGATTGCACAAACACGTTCCGGCCGTTGATCCACTCGCTATCGGGTCCGCCGACATCTTCTGAGACGGCCAGCGTGTTCGACAGCCCATCACGCACATCTCGGAAGCGGACTCGCCGGTCATACAAGAACACGCCATCATCGACTTGACGGTCGACCATGCGCTCACCAAACAGTCCGCCATAATCGGTCTGTCCGCGTATCAATTGCCGTTCTTCAGCGGTTGGGCATTCGTAGACGGGCAGTCGCTGGGCGGCAGCCAGTGCATTTCGCGGGTGATCAAAGGGCACGCCAAAG
>JANQOL010000066.1 GCA_028289675.1 Pirellulaceae bacterium | reverse complement strand
GTCAAAGGCTGGTCTGCGATGACGACCGCGGCCGCGTGCGTACCGACATTGCGGGCGTTGCCTTCCAGCTTCCGAGCGATGTCCAACAATTCTTGGATTTCCGGATCGCTGTCGTAGACCTGCTTCAGCTCCACGTTTTTGTCGAGTGCTTTTTGGATGGTGATTTTCAGCTCGTCCGGCACCATCTCCGTGATTTGATTCACGCGAGCCAACGGGATTCCCAGAGCGCGTCCGACGTCTTTGATGGCCGCTCGGGCGGCCAATGTTCCAAACGTCCCAATCTGAGCTACGTTGGCTTCGCCGTACTTGTCACGAACGTACTGAATGATCTCGCTGCGGCGTTCTTTGCAGAAGTCGATGTCGATATCGGGCGCTTCCAAACGATTCTCATCCAGAAACCGCTCAAACAGCAAATCGTACTTGATGGGGCAGACGTGGCTGAGATACAGCGAATAACATACGAGTGCACCGACTCCGCTGCCTCGGGCCGTATTGGGCACCCCTTGTTCTCGGGAATGTCTGACAAAGTCCCACACGATCAAAAAATAATTGGCGAACCCCAAACGCTCGATAACACCGAGCTCTCGGTCCAGCCGTTGCTGCACGACGTCCGACAACTCGCCATCAGGTAGCATTTCCGGATCGTTTCGATAGCGGTCTTTCAGACCGCGGACACAGATCTCACGCAAGTAATCGTCAGGGCTTTGGGCGGCTTCCAAGGGATATACGGGAAAATGCCTTTTGCCCAGTTCCAAATCGATGTCGACCGTATCGGCGATTTCCTGGCTGCGTGCAACTGCGTCTTCCATTCCCTCGAAGCTGGCGTACATTTCATCGGGGGAACGCAGGTAGAACTGGTCGCCCTCCATTTTCATGCGGGCGGAATCGGTGCGAAACTTGCCCGTGTTGATACACAGCAAGACGTCCTGGATTTCGGCGTCCTCCTTGTCCGCGTAGTGAGCGTCGCTGGTGGCCACCACCGGCAGGCCCACTTTGTTGGCCACATGGACGGCGCCTTCCAGCTGTTGACGCTGGATTTCCAAATGGTTGTTCATGACTTCGATGAAGTAACGGTCACCGAAGACATCCTGGAACCAATGCGCGACGTCGATGGCTTCCCGCTCGGCGTCAGCCGTATCGACGCCCTTCAGAACCGCTCGCGAAAACTCGCTGGAAACGCAACCGCTTAAGCAAATAATGCCCTCGTTCAGCTCACTTAGCAGTTCACGGTCGATACGCGGTTTGAAGTAGAAGCCCTCTAAGCTGGCTTGCGAGGCCAGCTTGACCAAGTTCTTGAAACCGGTCCGATTTTGGGCCAGCAGCGTGAGATGGTAGGCGGCCTCTTTGGAGCTGGCGGCGTTACCGCGTGAGAACCGGCTGCCGGGGGCGACATAGGCCTCGTAGCCAATGATGGGGTTAATGCCCGCCTTCTTGGCTGACCGATAAAACTCCAAAGCTCCGTGCAGGTTGCCGTGATCGGTCAGGGCCAACGCATTCATGCCATGCGACTTGGCGCGGTCCACCAATTTGCCAATGGAACTGGCTCCATCCAGCAAGCTGTAATGGCTATGGCAGTGAAGATGTACGAAGGAACCGCCCATGGCCGAAGATCCTATGCGGTAAGATGTGGCTGGCTATCTCGAACCGAACGCACAGCATAACGGTTGAAACGGAACGGGCCAGTATCTCGCCGCGTCTCCGCCGGTTTGCGGCGCCGACCCAACGCAGTGCTCTCTTGGCATCCATGAAACGTCGACGATCATCCTCGCGCCCATCACCGGCGGCCCCTGCTTCCAACACCGCGAATCGCAATCGTGGCATGGACAGCTTACGTGGCTTGGCAATTGTGTTGATGGTCGTCGATCACATCTGGTGGCTGTTTGTGAATCCGGTGATTGAACCGGGCAGCGTTCGCTTTTTTACGCGTCTGAGCATGCCGTTGTTTTGCGTATTGTTGGGATACTTCTTAGTGCCGGCTTCCACGGTCGCCAACTGGCCCGCTGCCGACCGCTTGACGTGGAAGCAATTGCTGAAGACGGGTGTCGGGAAACGCACTTGGCGCTGGAGACGGTTGGCCGAGATGACCGGCACGGCCATCGTTTTGAATCTGATGTTCGCCAGCCAGTTCGAAGGACTGGAGATCCTGGTCAGCCTGGTGGCCGCTGTGCTGGCCTATGGAGTGCTAGGTCGGTGGTTTTTGGCCCTGTTGTTGGCCGGCTTCTTGTTTCCCATCGATGCCTCACGATCAATTCTGGATTATCCGTTGACCGCCGTCGTTCCGTGCGTGGCCGCAGGCCTGAGCCTGCGTGTGTTGGGATGGCGGGGTGGATTAGTGGCCACTGGTGCGGTGTTGGTCAGTTCCCTCTGTGTCACACCTGCCACCGTGTACGTGTTGTATTTTCTGCCGCTGGCCATGGGATTGGTCATGTGGGCGGCGTACCGGTCGTGGAGCGTATGGGGACTGCAGTGGCTGGGGCGTTATCCACTGACTGCCTACGCGACGCAGTACGTGGTGCTGCTGACGATCTATCTGGTCTGGCATCCACCGGCCTGAGCTCGGCCGACCGCGTCGTTGATGACAACGCAGCTGGCGCCAAGGGACCAGGCAAGCTTGTCAAGCGATAACGCCGGAGGGTCAGCCGCGTCAGTCGGTGCCGGTGTCGTGACTTTGGCCATCGCTGGACTGAGGATCTTCAATCGCCCGAATCAACTCGGAGATCTCGCTCTGCGTAATCAGCAGATTTTGCCAAGCTTGTTGGTTGATGGTGACATTGCTTTCTTTTTCATCGACTTGCGCACCTTCAACGGTAACACGCATGCCACCGTGAACATGGTCCAGCAATTCGCGCAATTCGGCGGCTTGGCCAGGGGTGAGTCCGCGCGGTAGCGAGATTTCCCGGCTGGAAATCTGAGGGGCGCGGTTGGGGGCCAGCCCGGTACTTTTGTCGAAGTCATCCGATTCAGAGTCTTGCGAGGGAGCACTGGCGACGCTGGATACGGCGTCGGTTGCGAACCATTCGACCACTTGTTCCCGGGTTCCGACCAATAAAACGGTTCGTCCGACGGAAATCGTATCGCCGTATCGCAGGATCTTGAGGTTGCAAACGTGGCCGTTGATTCGCGTTCCGTTAGTGCTATCCAAATCCGTGACTACCAGCCGCCCGTCATCCTCCTGGATCTTGACGTGATAGCGGCTTATCCGCTCGTCGTTCAGCTGGACGACATTACCCTCCTCGCGCCCGATGGTGATGGGCGTCGATAGATCGTTAAACACTTTGCCGCGGTCCGCACCCGATATGACGCGCAATGTGATACTTTGCATGTGCTTGTGGCGGCCTGATGAGAAACGCGTTTCGTCGACGTGCCGAGGCGGTTTACGACAGAGTTAGCTCCGAATCAATTGTGCTGCAAGCTGAGGTTATTTGCAACTAACCGCTCAAAAAGGCCCACAGCCGAATCGCACGCGCAGGCTGCCAGCCAATCCACGCTGCGTCGACGCAATCATCCGTCAGGGGTTGGCCAGACAGTGCAGCGGCTACCTTCCGTCGCGTAAGCGATCGCCCAAGAAGCGGTCCAGCTCGGGCGTGTCGTAGATCTGTTGGACGGTGGTTTCCACCGAGTACTCGATGCGACGAAACGAGACCCAAGGTTCCTCGAGAATGACGTAGCAACTCCGCCAGTCGCCATCGCGGGGCTGCCCAACCGAGCCCACGTTGATCATGGCCTTTTCTTCGCTGATTTTATACCTGCCTTCGATGTCGTCTGGCCGTAGGAAGGCCATTTCTGAGGTAAACACGCCGGGTACATGCGTGTGTCCTTGAAAGCACAGCTTCGGAATCATGGAAAACAGCTTGTCCATCTTGCGACGATTGTAAACATCCTCCGGGAACACATATTCGTTCACTGGATTGCGAACCGATCCGTGAACAAACAGCAGATCGCCTTCGCGGCGCGTCCGAGGCAGATGGGCCAAGAATTCTAGGCGCTGGTAACACGCTGATGGGGCGTCGCCGGACTCGACCTGTTTGCGGGTCCATAAGATGGCTTGTTCGGCGGCGTTGCTAAACCCTTCGGGTTCAAACAAGGCGGCCAAATCGTGGTTGCCTAGGATGCACGCATCGAAGTCTTTGACCAAGTCGATGCATTCGCGTGGCTTGGGACCATAGCCAATGATGTCTCCCAGGCAAATGATTTGATCGCAATTTTGGGATTGGATGTCCTCCAACACGGTTTGCAAGGCCTGCAGGTTCCCGTGCACATCACTGATAATTGCGCGCCGCACTCATTCGCTCCCTGATGCAACCGGCTAGTAGCCAAACCCTAGCGGCCACCCCGCAAGCGATCTCCCAGCATGTTGTCGAGATCGTCGATGGCGTAGATCTTCTGGATGGTAGACTCAATGTCATAACTGACGCGCCGGAAACTCACCTGTTCCTGCCGATCGTCAACCACGGCGTAGCACGAGCGTGGATCCTCGTCACGCGGTTGTCCGACGGAACCGACGTTGATCATCAGTTTTTCGTGTCCCAATGGAAACTCGTAATTGCAGTCCTCGGGACTAATGAACTCGCCGTCGGTGGTGAAGACACCTGGCATGTGTGTGTGGCCTTGAAAACTGTACTTGGTCACGCGTTCGAACAATAGTTTCATCCGGGACTGGTCGTAGACGGTCTCGGGAAACACATATTCGTTGGTGGCGTCTCGCGGCG
>JANQOL010000065.1 GCA_028289675.1 Pirellulaceae bacterium | reverse complement strand
ACGATGGATCTTGCTGGAAGCGCCGGACCTCGGCTGGCTCGGGTGGCAAACCTGTTAGGTCGAGACTCAATCGACGAATCAACTCCGCCCGACTAGCCTGACGTGATGGTTGCAGGCCGCGCTCGGCCAAACGTGCGAGTACCAAACGATCGATGGGATGCTGGTGCCAATCGCCGACCTGAGCAGATGTTGCCTCGGCGTTGACAATCAAGGACTCCGCAGGAGGAAAGGCAGGGCGGCGAGGCGAGACAAACGCCCAGTGTTGCGGCAAGGCAGCTCCCCGGGAAATCCACTGCCGCACCAAAGCGATTTCGTCTTCCGTCAGACTGCCACCAAAGTCCTCCGGCGGCATCCGTTCTCCCTCATCGTCGGTCGTCATCCGGCGCAGTAGTTCACTGCCGTCTGGCTCTCCCGCAACAACGGGCACCATTCCAGAATCGGCCTCCGACAAGAAGGAATCTCGTTGATCCAGCCGGAAGCCTCCCTGACGCTCTTCGGCATCCGGACCATGACAAGCGAAACATCGGTTCGATAGGATGGACCGAACGCGTTGAGCCAAAGCGTCCGTCTCCGCAGTGCTCTCCGACGCCAGCGAAACTGCCGAGACAGCTCCCGACAGCAAGATCATCAAACAGTATGTCAATCGTGGTGCGCACATACCGAATGCCATGGTGGTTCATTAGGTCCGGCCAGACCCGCGGGACGCGCCAGGGAGTGCGCAGTCCAGGTGGGAAACACTTAGTTTATTTTAGTCGGAGGCAAGCGACCAGCGCAGTCCATTCGTTTGCCCGTTTTGGGTTCAGACGCTGGTTTCGTTGCCAGCAAGGTCGTTCCAACCACATGTCTTCGCTGGCAAGACGCTGGGACTCCATCAGCGTATCTTTTTTGGGAGTCGACGTAGGTGACGAATCGCATGGATTTGCTAACCGATGACACGCTTGAGCAATCTAGCGTCGTGGCAAACTGCACCATGAATCGAGAGCGGGAGCTGCTCGGCACCAATGGCTACGACCAAGAATTGCGCTTCGATCCGCTCGATTTTGTGCGGCGAAGAGCTGCAGCTGATGGTAGCGCTACCTGGTTGGATCTTTGCTGCGGCAGCGGCCGAGCGCTCATCGACGCAGCCGATGTTGCCGAGGCAGAAGAGTTGCCCATTCGTATCATCGGAGTCGACCTTGTCGACATGTTCCGCGAGTCCAACTCTTCCAAGCTATCTTTCGTCGCGGCTTCGCTGACGCACTGGCAACCCACCGCCCCAGTCGACTTGATTACGTGCGTCCATGGGTTGCATTACATCGGCGACAAACTGCGACTGATTTCCCGCGCCGCCGGCTGGCTGACGAATCAAGGACGGTTTGCAGCCAACCTAGACCTGCAAAACATTCTGCTGCGCAAAGGCTCCGCCCGTCGCCAAGTGGCCGCGGCTCTGCGAAGCAACGGCTGCGAATACTCGTTCCGGCACAAGTTGTTGCACCGTGACAAGCGATGTGAGCTGTCGCTGCCGTTTCGCTACTTGGGCGCCGACGATCAGGCAGGCCCCAATTACACCGGCCAGCCCGCGGTGACGTCCCACTACGAACGTGTACGATGAACAGGAAGACTTGCCGGCGGAAGCACTGCAGGCATGGTCACAACTGGCTCCGCGCGCAAAAACACCCGGTGTGAAATTGCACCGGGTGTTTTCTGACTGTTGAATTCAACAAGCGGTTAGGTTCGAGTTATCTATCCGGCAGCCGAAGGGGCGCTATAACCTGGTCATCCGCTGGGCATGCTCATCCGTGCGGGGTGCTCTAGATCAGCGACTCTTCTTCCAGAGCCAACCCTTCTTCGTCCAGCTGGCTGTCGCCGTCTAGCTCCGGTTCGACTTGCTGAATACTCTCGAGCAACTGCTGCTCTTCCTCGGTCAGCTTGGCGTAGCCCAATCCCCGTACCACTTCCAAAATCTCGCTACAGGTAGGGAACATGCGACCGCTGGCTCGCTTGTATTCGTCCAGAGCTTGCATGAACAAGATTTCTTCCTGGTTGTAGTCGCGTTCGCAGGTCGTTGGGTCGATTTGACGGCGGCGTTGCTTCTTGCGTCGCGGCGGATTGAATTCCGCTCCAGCTTCTGCAGTGGCAGCCACTTCCGAATCTTCACTCGCCGGTGTGCTGTCTTCGGATCTACGGTTCTTCCAGCGTCGATCCATCTGCACTTCTTGATCAGCCATTGATTCCCCCACGACGGAATTGCCAGGATAAAGAATGAGTCTTTGTTGACGGATTGAGCCAAACTTCTCATTTCGTCCTGAAAACGTACCGCGCGGGTTAAACCTTGCCGGTTTGGGTTTAGTTTTCCTGGCAGGTAAAGGCACACGTCTAGGGAAAGGGGTTCAGTGGTATCGATTGTAGAGCTGGCGACGGTCAGGTAAGGCCGTGCGCACCCAAACTAAGGCCGCTAAGGCAAAACCCCGGCGGGCCGCAACTCGGTCCCGGGCACGTCTGTGAGCGAATCGCCCAGTTCTACTCGCTTGGCATCCGCCAGCCGCTGTAGACGGGCCACGACGTCCGGGTGTTCGTAGGCGACGTCCGTCGTTTCGCCGATATCTTTATCCAAGTTGTAGAGCTCCAGCCCGCATTTCCGCTGCACATACGGTCCCGGCTGGCCATCGTTGCCTGGTTCGTCACGCAGACTCCGATACTCGTGGGGAAAATGCAGTTTCCAGGGACCGCTGCGGACCGCATGCAGTTCCTTCTTCCAGTAGTAGAAGAAAGCTTCGCGCGGGCTCGCCGCGCCCGGCTCACCGGCCAACACGGGCCACAGGTCACCGCCATCAATTTTTCGCTCGGGCAATTCGGCACCCGCTAGGCGGGCGATCGTGGGTAGCACGTCGATCGTACCTGCGACCACATCGGATTGACTTCCGGCGGGGATCTGCCCCGGCCAAGCCACAATGGTCGGCTCCCGTTGTCCACCCTCCCAGGCAGTGCCTTTTCCTTCTCGCAACGGCCCCGCCGATCCGGCATGGTTGCCGTAGGCCAGCCAAGGACCGTTGTCCGAGGTGAACAACACCATGGTCTTGGACTCCAGCCCCTGATCGCGCAGCGCAGCGACGATCTGCCCGACGCTCCAGTCGATTTCCGCGATCACGTCTGCAAACAGACCTTGGCCGCTGCTGCCTTGGAACTCCGGCGAGGCATAAATGGGCACGTGTGGCATGCTGTACGGTACGTACAACAGAAACGGGTCGTCGCGATGCTTGGCAATAAAATCCACAGCGCGCTCGGTGGCCATCCGTGTCAAGAACTGCTGGTCTTCGGCGGTCACGTTGTCGTTGACCACACGGTCGTTTTCCAGCAGCGGCAATGCCGGATACTTGTCGGATGTTGGATGAAAGGGCCACATGTCGTTGGAGTAGGGCAGTCCGTGGTATTCATCAAAGCCGTGATGCGTGGGCAGGCCGTGCAATCGGTCTCCCAAATGCCACTTGCCAAAAATCGCCGTGCTGTAGCCGCATGGCTTGAGGATTTCGGCAATGGTCTGCTCATCCGGATTTAGGCAAGTCTTCGAATTGGGCCCCAAGGCGCCCAAGATGCCCAACCGTACGTTGTAACAACCAGTCAACAATGAACAACGCGATGCACTGCAAACAGCCTGAGAAGCGTAAAAACTGGTGAGCCGCATGCCACTGGCGGCCAGCGCGTCCAGGTTGGGCGTCACCATCTGCTCACCGCCAAAACAGTGCAGATCGGCGTAGGCCAAATCGTCGGCGAAGAGGATCACGAAATTCGGTTTATCAACATCGTCCACTGGCGGCGACGCCGCCAGGGCAGGGCCGATGCCACATCCGGCCGCTGTCCAGACGCATACCAGTGCCATCAGTGGTCCAATTGGTCGACAGTCTCGCGAGAGGATTTGCAGCATCTTCAAATTCCGTGGTATCAGTGACAATGACGAGCATGAGCTTGGATTTTAACCCGTCGGTGCCCATGGTGAGCATCCTGGGGCCGATTAGAATAGGCGGCAGCCGTGCACTCGCGTCGCCGTATTTTTCACCGAGGAAGTCATGATTTCTGGATTTGCCCGCCGTCCGTCGGTTGCGGCCTGCGCACTGTCACTAATGACCGTATTGGCCGGAGCGGGGTCGGTCGCCCAGGCTCAGCTGCGCGTGCTCTCCCAGGGCGACGTCGATGCCCAGTGGCGCGATGCACAAGTTGCCTTACTCAACCAGCAGCTGCAGGATCCCAAGGTCCGCGGCCAGTTGAAATCCGAACTGAGTTCCCAGGCCCGATGGCTAGCCGCTTGGCAGCCAGGCAAACTTTCTGAACAAGCTCTGCTGCCTCCGACCAAGATTCGGAACAGGCTGTCCGAGCCGATTATTGACCCCAATGAACTGGCAAGCAAACTGCGCAAGCGTCTCCTAGGATCGGGAGCCCGCCCCACGGTGCGTGACACCAAGACTCTGGAAAAGATGTTGGCCGAGCATTCTGGCGACGTTGGTGTTCGGCAACTGCACCTGCACTGGTTGGACCAGCGACAATACCGCAAGACGTACCCCGACGAGATTGCCGACGCGGCCATCCGTCTGGCCGGGCTACTGGAACAGCTCAAGCCGCAGACCGACAAAGTCAAACGGGCACGCGCCTACTGTCTCTACCGTCGCGGCCGCGCG
>JANQOL010000061.1 GCA_028289675.1 Pirellulaceae bacterium | reverse complement strand
GCCTCCGCACCGGATTCAACTTGCGCTTCGGCTAATCCTGCTCCGCCTGATCTCTGACTTTGGGCACCCTGACTTTGGGTACCCTGGCCGCCGCCGTACGACACACCTCCGCTTTGCCCGTGAACGAGGCTGGAAACGCACCAGAGGCAGAGTACGACGGTCAAGCAATACGCATGTTTCATGGGTTCATTCCCGGTCAGAAGTAGCAAGCGAAAGGAAGCGGTCAGTCACCGCCTTCGAAAAGTCAAGTTACGGAGTTGTGTCCAGTGCAGACTGAATTTCCATCTCGATACGGTTCAAACTGTTGTTCAATTGCCACAATTCGCGATCGATGGCCGTCGGTGTGGTAAACACGTCCGCTGTGCTGGATGGAGCCGGTTGTTGTTGCAACAGGCTATCGGCCTGCTGTCGAATCTGTTGAATTTCTACATCTAAACGGACGGCGTCGATGAGCCCCATTTCCTCAAACATCAGTCGATACTCGGCGGGTGAAGTCGGAATCACCGGCGTTGTCACTGGAGCACTGTTGCTGGGGTCGCCGCTGCTGGGATCGGCGCGGTTACCGGCGACATGCGGAGACGAGTTCCCCCAGCCTGCTGTCGTCGCTAGATGCACGCCTCCCCAAGTCGACAAGACGAGCAACACCAAGGCCGCTCCAACTGGCCAGGTAACCAAGTCACGCCAACGTCGATCCGGTAAACGTCTCGTCGGGGCCCATCGCGTCATCGAGTGCCAACGCGCTGCCCGGAAGACGTTTGCTCTGCCGGCTGGAGGAGATCGCAGCTGTTGTTGCAGTGCGCGGCAAACTTCTGCGGAAGAAGATGGACGCTGTTTCGGGTCTTTGTCTAACAAGCGGTCGATGAGCGCGGATAACTCGGGCGGGGCCTCCGGCACGCGCTGCGTCAGCGGCACATGGGGTTCATGACACAAGCGATTCATAGTGGCCATGGGGTCTGGAGCTCGGAATGGCGGTTCTCCAGTCAACATCGCCACCAATAGCGAACCCATCGAAAACAAGTCGCTGCTCTGTGCCACCGCACGGCCACGCGCCTGCTCGGGCGACATGTAGTCGGGAGTGCCGGCCAGCATGCTGCTGTGGGTTAATGTCGCATCGTCCAAGGCCCGGACCAAACCAAAGTCGGTCAGCAGTGCCCGCGATGCGTCCGCCTCCAACAGCACGTTCCCCGGCTTGATGTCACGATGCACCAGATCCAAATCATGCGCCAAGCTGAGTGCATCGGTCAGCTGAATTGCCAGTTGCAAACAATCACGCCATGGCAAGGCTCCCACTTCCCGCAGATGATCTTCCAACGTTGGTCCGGCGATGTACTGCATCACGATGGCCGGAACGGGACCTTCCGTGATCACGTCGTGAACGGGCACGATGTGCGGGTGCACCAGCGAAGCGCTGGCGCGAGCCTCACGAATAAATCGCTGCCGAGCTGCCGCGACCGGAATCAGGTGGACCGCCAACGTCTTCACCGCCACCACGCGATGCAATTCTGTGTCATACCCGCGAAAGACCAGGCCCATACCGCCTCGGCCGACCAGTTGTTCGAGTTCGTAACGACCGATGCGCCCTAACAACTCGGGATGACACGCTGGCTCCAACAATGCGCGTAGCTGAGCCAACTCATGATCCTGTAGCGGCGCGGCGGTTTCAGTCGTCGGGCTGGCAGACAGTGCGCACACCGATTCGACGAGGCGAGTGGCGATGGTTTGGTCGGGTGCCGAGTTGGCATCGGGGTGCAACGAGTCGCTGGCCGCCCTCCACCAACTCTCTTGGCCGGCGAGCCAGTCCAACGTTTGGCGGCATGACTCGCAGTTCTCCAAGTGCGAGACCAGCTGTTCGTCTTCAGGAGCCAGTGGCTCCAGGCATTCGGCCAGCTCGTCGGGAGTCGGACAGGGTGAGTGAATGGGAGCTTGTCTCATAGTGGTCGCTCCTCCAATGCTTGACTGCCGCCCGACGTCCAGTCCGCTGCAACTTCGTAGGTCGCTTGCAACGCCTGCACTTCACCTCGCAACATCTTCAACACACGGCAGCGGTAGACGTACACGTTCCCCACACCGACGCCCAACTCCTGGGCCACTTCGACCGCCGGTGTTTGGAGGATACAGGTTGCTTCAAAAGCGCGCCAGGTGTCAGCGGCCACCCGCCGCCGGACGCGCTGGGCAGCGTAGCGAAACACCGCGCGACGATGCTCCTCCAAAAAAATCGCGTCATCGCCACTTGGCTCCAAGATCAATTGCCGATTCTCGACCGCTTGTAGCCAGCTGTCCGAGATCGTTTGCGACAGAGGTCGCTTGGCGCGGCCGGAGCAAAAGTCGGCGATCAAATTGCGAGCGATTCTTCCCAGCCAAGTTCGAAAGCGAGCACGCTGCTGATCCGGTTCAAAGCGTTCGATGGCCCGCGCGACTCCAAATAGGATCTCCTGCGTCACATCCTCCGCGTCTGCCGGTTGCAACCCCTTGCGAACCGCCAAGCGGTGCAGGGTCGGAGCGTAGATCTCAGCGAATTCCTGCCAGGCTTCCACGTCCGTCGACTGGCCGAGCCGCAGAATGAGGCTGATACGGGTTTCCGGGAAATTGACCAAGGTGTGTGCTCCTTGTCAGTACTCTCTGCCGATCACCGCGTACCTTACAGTATCCTCCAAAAAATTACGAAATCACCGGTCGCGGAGATGACTTGGTGGCGGGGGTGACGCCGGCAAACGCGTCACGAAGGTCTGGAAACCAAATGGAGACCAGCGGATTCCAGATTCTAGATTTTGAATCGGCAAAATCGACAAACGGTGAAATGCAAAAAGGCCGGCATCCACGAGGAATGCCGGCCTTTCGATTGATATGCTCGATTCAGGCAGGGCCTGAATCAAGTGGAATTAGCATCCACATCCGCATCCGCTGCTAGTCGAGCCGCAGCCGCCGCAACCGGTGCTAACGGAAGCACCAGCCGAACCGCCACAAGCGCTGACAGCACCGCCGCATCCGTTGGAAACGGGAACGGTAACGGTCTGAGGAACCATCACAGTGCGGTTTACTTGAACAGCCTTTTGAGTCTGAACAGGAACGCAAACGGTGTAGTTCTGGGTCTTGGTTTCAGGAACTTGGTCCATTACCGTAACGGTGTAAGGAACTTCCTCTTGAACTTGATCGTACTCGGTAACGGTGTACTCACGAGTCTTCTGAGTCGGAACCATGACGGTTACGGTGCGCTGACGAGTCTCGGTGGTCATGGTCGTTTGAGGAACCATGCGGGTGCGAGTCTCAGCAACCATCTTGCACACTTGCTGGGTACGAGTACGAGTCTCAGTCGTGTAGCTACACTTCTTCTCGGTACGAGTACGTTGCTCGGTGCGGTACTTGGTGACTTGGTAGTCCTGAGTACGTTGCTCTTGACGGCACTTCTGAACCGCAACCTGACGGGTGCGGGTTTCTTGACGGGTGCGAGTTACAGGTACGCTACGCGTCTTGGTCTCGGTGCGGCAACGCTGTACGGAAACCATGCGAGTCTTGGTTTCGGTGCGGTACTTGGTAACCGTTACGGGACGAGTGCGAGTTTCTTGGCGAGTCTTAGTGACCGTGTAGGTGTAAGGCTGCTGAACTTGCTGCGTGGTGTACGTCGTGTAAGGAACTTGCTCAGTCACAACGTTGGGAACCCAAACGCGTCGCTGAACCGTGGTCATGCAGGTGCCGCAAGAGGATGTTCCACAAGGATCACAACCAGTGTTGCAGCCAGTGTTACAACCGGTATCACAACCAGTGCTGCATCCGCCGCAACCACCGCTAACAACTCCACCCGAAGCAGGAACCTGTACCGTTTGGCACTGGTAGCTGCCCATGTCCTTGGAAACCGTGCGGTATTGGGTAACTGGCACGCGTTGGCAAACGGTGCGAGTTGCCGTCATGGTTTCTTGGTAAGGTACACAGACGGTGTAGCTTTGCTCCATCGTTTCGGTGTAAGGAACCTGAACCGTGTAGTTCTGTGAAACTTGCTCGGTGTAAGGCACTTGTACCGTGTAGCTTTGCTCAATGTTCTCGGTGTAAGGAACACAAACGGTGTAGCTTTGATCCACGGTTTCGGTGTAAGGAACCGATACCATGTAAGTTCGCGTGGCGGTTTCGGTGTAAGGAACCTGAACCGTGTAGGGAACTTCAACGTCGGTGTAGACAGGAACTTGAACGGTATAAGGAACTTCAATCGTTTCCATCTTAGGAACATTGACGGTGTAGTTCTGAGCAACCTGAGTGGTGACAGGAACTTGAACCGTGTAGTCCTGAGTTTGCTGCGAGGCAACCATCTCAGTGTAAGTCTGAGTCTTGGTTACTTGGCGAGGAACCGACTTCGTTACCGTGCGAGTGCGAGTCTCTTGACGAGGAACGCATTTCATAACGGTGTAGGTGCGCTGGCGGGTTTCTTGCTGCATGGTCGTGACGTTCACCATTTGCGTTTCGGTAACGGTTTGAGGAACCATTACAGTACGCGTGGTGTAAGAAACGCCGCAGCCACAACCGGCATCACCAGTGTAGCTGGCTCCGCCACCACCACAGGTGGAGCATCCGGAGTCGACGACAGTGCCGCAATCGCTACAGCCACCACAGCTGCCGCATTGGGCTTGGACGGTACTAGCTACGCACATCGCGGCTAGCCCCATCAGTACAAAGAACGGGCGAAACTTCATGAGGATCTCCTCTCGAGGAACTAACTTGGCCGATGGCCCAGCCCGGGGGGAACCTTCGCCACCCAGTGTGGCGAAGAATACGTATTTTGGTGCGAAGCATCCTGCGTAATCATATAGAGGGGCTGCGAAATCCCCCCAAAATCATTGACTAGGTGCTCGATGTCACAGAGTTTAGCTGATCTGATTCTCTTGGCCAGCTTTGCCCGCATATTTTTCGTATTTTTTCTGGATCACCTAACCCTCTTGGTCGACAGTTTGTCGAAGGGTGCAGTTCACCAACGAAAACAAAGGGCAAACCGGCCTTGGGCCACGAATCAACTCAACGCATTTCTCTTCGCGCCAATGTCGGTCCAAGCGACAGAACAGGCGCTAATCCGCAGTTTTTTGAGGGCTACTGAAACATTTTTAAGGGCAGTTGGATGGGCCTTGGAGACCGCTAAGGGGAATTGACTTGGGGGCCAGATTCGGATAGCCGAAACCGGCGCGCCAGGGTCGGTGTTCGGTCACCGGTTAACTTCAGCTGACTTTCTTGATGCCCTAATTATCCGGCTGGTGAGGATTGCGGCGTTTTGCCAAATCCGAGGCACGCCTCACATTGAGGACATGGCACGATCGACGTGCACGTTGGATGCGCGAGAACGACTGAGGATCGACCGCGTTTCGCGCGGGTCTGGTCGGCGACAGCAGTATGCGGGACGAGACGCTTCGAAACGCGAGGATCGAAGTCTCGGCCACGATGACTGAGGACAGGAATCGGTCCTCGGAGCTCCGCCGCACGTCGGCTCTATGAACAGCTCTCCCAGTCCACCGCTCTTGCCCGACCGGTTGGGTTACGTTCGTGCCATTCGCCGGCTGCCGCAACCAGAAGACGCGGCCACGGCCACCAATCCACGCTCATCCGTGTGCGACCTGTCGGACCACGGTTGAAGCCCAGCAATTTGGCTTACCGTTGAAGTGAGAAATGCCGATTCGTATACTTACAAATGACAGAGACCACGCCCGATTCTCGGTCTAAACGACGAATTGGTGTATCAGCGATCACCGTCACAACTGTGGCATAGCCAGCGTTGGCCTTCCGAGCGAAACTGAATCGGAAGTGAAAGTGACCAAACAGGTAGTAACAGGCTGGCGGCAACAGGTTGCAAGTGAAAGACTGACAGAGAGCTACGAAGTTGTGCCGATGTACATCATTGAAATAGCGACGGGAGGCAAGTCGATTGTCTGAATCGCGAAAGCTGTTGTGGATCAATGCTGGGAACGAGCAAGGCGGTGAGCAAGCCGACACGTTCGACCCACGCCATCTCGGGGAGGCGGACGCCGTTGATCGAGCATCCGGCCCCGGCGAGGCAATTACGAAGTTGGCCCGCTCTAGTTATGACGCCGTTTATTTTAATGGGAACCAATTAGGCCAAGAAGAAGGTATCATTCGCTTGCTACAGAGTGAGCGGATTCTCGATGGCATGCCTGACGGTGTGGCGTTGGTGAATGCTCAGATGGTGGTTACTTGGGCCAACAAGTGCCTCAAGGATTGGTCTCCTGTCGAGGATCCACTGGGGCAGAACTTCTATGCCGTGTTGGGCAACATGCAAATCATGGGGCCGGACTTTTGCCCGTTTCACACCGCCTTGGCGACAGGTAGCAGCAGTAGTAGCACGTTGCACACCGAAGACAATCGGTATTTCCAAGTGCACGTGGCACCGCTGACGAATGTAGCGACCGACAAGGCCGCGCTGGTGGCCACGTTGAGCGAAGTCACCGGTGAAATCTTGCAGCAACAAAAATTGGCCGCGATCCACCAAGCCGGTCGCCAGCTGACCGATTTGAAGCCGGATGAAATCTTCGCGATGGACACGCAGGCGCGTATCGATTTGCTCAAAGACAATATTCGTTACTACACGGCGGATCTGCTGGACGTGGATGTCGTCGAGATCCGTTTGCTGGAACAATCGACGGGAAACCTGATGCCGCTGCTAAGCGTGGGCATCAACCAAGAAGCTGCCGACCGCAAGTTGTATGCGCGACCGCAGGGCAACGGAGTCACCGGATATGTGGCTGCCACCGGACGCAGTTATCTGTGCGAAGACGCGGCGCAAGACCCGCTGTACCTGCAAGCATTTGATGGTGCGGCCAGCTCGTTGACGGTGCCTCTGCTGCTGCACGACGGTGTGATCGGAACCATCAATGTCGAAAGCAATAAGCCGGGGGCCTTCAATTCATCGGACATGCAGTTTCTGGAGATTTTCTCCCGCGATGTGGCGGTCGCGCTCAACACGTTGGAATTGCTGGTCGCTCAGAAAAACAACGCGGCTCAACAAAGTTGTGAGGCGATTCACAGCGCTGTGGCCCTTCCCGTCGATCACATCCTGAACGATGCCGTCAACGTCATTGAGCGGAATATCGGCCATGATCCGGAGGTCGTCGAACGCTTGCAGCGTATTTTGCAGAATGCAAGGGACATTCGTCGAGTTATTCAGCAGATTGGCCAACGCATGGCACCCGCTGAGGCGCTGCCGGCCGGCTGCACGCAGCAGTTGCACGAGAAGTTACGCGGCAAACGAATTCTGGTGGTGGACTCGGATTTACAGATCTTAAATGACGCCCACGAATTGCTGGAGCGTTTCGGATGTATCGTCGAGGCGGCGCACTCGGGAGACGAGGCGGTCAGCATGTTTCGCAACAGCCGATTGGATGCCGCTTATGACGTGGTCATCTCCTCGATCAACTTGCCGGACTACAGCGGTTACCAATTGATGCTGCGCTTGCGGGACACCGTGGAGCGAGTTCCACTGGCACTGATGACAGGTTTTGGCTGGGACCCGGGACATTCGATCGTGAAAGCACGACAAGCCGGTTTGCATCCCAAAGCTCTGCTTTACAAGCCGTTCAAGTTGGCCCAGTTGTTGAACGTGGTCGAGGTCGTTTTGGACCAGCATCATCCTGAAGCCATCTCAGGAATGCAGTGATCCAACTCTACGCCTGGATGCTGCTGATCACGATCTGTATCGCCAATTGCGGGTTTTGGTTGTTTTGCTTCAACCGCGTCAATGCGACCGGCATGCCGCGCAAATTGACGAAGGCCTTGGAAAAGTCCTGTATCGTCCTGTGTTTTGCGATACCGACGGTCATAGCGGTCGCGGAAGGCCCCGCAGTGGTTCAATGGTTGCTCCATGCTCGGCCGCATTGGTGGCCCGGTGGTGCGCCCTGGTTTAACTCGTATGGTGGTTGGTGCCTGGCATTCGCGCTGGTCGTCGGTCCGGTTTGGCTCGAGTCGCGGCGGTGGATCTGGCCACCGCACAACTTGCTGCAATCGCAC
>JANQOL010000059.1 GCA_028289675.1 Pirellulaceae bacterium | reverse complement strand
TTCAAAGGTCCGTCGAACTGGACACCCACCTGATACGAGTTGGCTGAGGAGTCGAAGCGGAAGGCATTATTGATTCCCGGATCGCTGCCCAAGGCCATGCGGCCGGTCAAGTTCAGCGAGCTTTCTAGCTGATCGGCGGCCACTTCAACTCGGCGAAAGGCGTCGGTGACCGACGCGCGAGTGTTCATCAGGTCCAGACGGTTCTGGTGAGCGTAAGTGATCGCGGTTTGTTGCTGGATGTCGAGAGAGGGGATATCGATCGAGAACAGGCGAATCTGCGTTTGCGCCACATACAGTTCCGAAACTTCTTCGCGCAACTGACCGCCAACCGAGTCCAATAGGGCTTGCCAAGCCACGATTGCCGGATGGCTCTCCGCGTCTTCGTCGCCGTCGACAGACCGGCGCCGGCGCGGTGCGGCCTGCTGCTGCTCCGCCGCGTCGTCTTCGGACGCCACGTCATCATCGGCCGGTGCGGCAGCCGGCGATGCATCGTACTGCGCTAAGACCTGTCGCAAGATCTGGGCATCTTCGTCTCGCTTTTCCAAGCGGGCGTGCAACTCCTTCAGGCTCGTTGTAATTCGGGCCGCGGCGGTGGCCTGCTGTTGAGCGTCCAAGCGGTCGTCGGTCGATAGCTGATCTTCATCCAGAGCGTCTAAGCGCTCCCTCCAGGCAGACAATTCGTCTTCAATGGCCGGCAGCTGCTCAGCCACCTGTTCGCGCAACTCCAGGAAATCGCTCAGGCCTGCCTCCAAGACCTCCCGAGGAGCTTTTTCTGGCGGTAAAAACTGGACTAGCCGTTGATACAACTGCTGTGCGGCATCCTGCAACTGAACCAGCTCGGAATTGACCAATTCGAATGGCTCTAACAGAGATTCGTCAATTTCCAGCGGTACCCAAGGGGGCAGCCCCAACTGAAATTTGAAATTATCCAGCGATTGAGCCAGACGCTGCTCGGCGGACAGCAGCGACAGCCGGCCACTTTGATAGTTTTGGTAAACCTGGTCCACCTCCACTGGTGATACCATTCCCAGATCGATGTAAGCTTGGTACTCGTCCAGACTGGCCCGCAGATTCTTGACGTTGGTACGCGTATTGCGAATAGCCTGCACCTGGGTCAGCAGATTCAAATAGCTATCCGTGATTCCCAAGTAGAACAAGCGCCGAAAGCGAGCAAAGTCGCGGACGGTGTACAACATATCTCGCTCGGCTTGCGTCAAATTCTCCAAACGCACGTACCGGAACGCGCCTCGCAAGAGCGGCTGGGTGAATGTGGAGACCAGGCTGGCCGACCCGGCGTCCAAGCCCGAGTTGCCGAAGTCCCAGAACAAACTGTTGGCTAGCGAGGTCGCGAATTGACCGCCTCCGGCCAATTGGCGCTGGAATCCCAAACCGTCGGAGACCGTCAGCGCGCGGTCACCGCCCAAGTCTTCACCTTCGGCGAGGAATCCCGCTCCGAGACCGCCGGCCCACTGACAGGCGAATTCAAAGCGATTGTCTGACAAGTCCAAAGCGGTTAGGTAGACCAGTTCGAACTGGGATTGATACTCGCGGCTGTGCAGCAGCGCCAAATCCATGGCCAGTTCAAGATCTAGCTGTACGTTGTCGTCCTCATCGCGCGGTAAGTAATCGAGCCAGATCGGATTCTCGGTGTGTGGTTTGGTCGGAAATCGTGAGTAGTACTTGGTGTTGTCGATGCAGTTGGGATGGTCCATGTACCGCTTGGCGGCCAAATCGTCCTGGGGCTTCGGCGGACAATCGGGATTCGGATCGACGTACATCCGCGATATGGACGCCGGTTCGACCGGACGGGACGGGACTTCCCAACGGGGATCCGATTGGCGGCTGTCGACCAGGCAGTAGGCTTCGCGATCAGCGGCATGGCGGTACTGAGAGCGCGTACAACCACCCGCGACCAACCAACTAGCTAGACACACCAGCCAGCTGCTAGCCAACCAGGCTAAGTTCGACTTGTCCGCGCGGCGAATCATCCGAGTTTCTACGATCGAGCGATAGATAGCATTTGGCTACCAACCGCGCAGGCTGGCGCAATTGGTGTCATCGCTACTATCGGCGCGCCGATCGCGCCAGGGTAACTGAACTGGCGCGATCCGTTTAAGAACTGGGAAGGTGTCGAAGTCTTGGCAAATTGCTGAATCTAGGCGGTGGTAAACGCAGTACCGGCCGCAGAACCGACCACTTCCGTCCGCCGCAAAATCTATCGGTTTGCAGAACCTGTCCGTCTCAATCACACTGGTTTCGGTAACCTACTGAAGAATCGCACAGCGGTCCAGCGAAGGCCAAAGCGTGATCGCTCCCCTGTGAAAACCACACCAGCTGGGTCAAATGTGGCTCCGCAACCAGTAAATGTAGCCCGCCGCCTGGCTCCGTCCATCAACCTTGATTGCATACCTCGAGGCTCTCATGAAATTTGCTTTTCCTCTCCTTTGTGTCGTATTTGTTTTTGGACTGGCACCAGCCTTGCAAGCGCAGGATGACAAGGCAGAGCAGCCCCAGCGAATTGCTTTGACAGCGGCTCCGGCAGACGACCCAGATTTCGCCTTGATGGGAGAATTCGTAGGTCCCATCCAAGATGGCCCCGGTGAGTATGTTCCGTTGGGACTGCAGATTCGCTGCTTGGGTCATGGCAGTTTCGAAGCACTACAGTACATCGGAGGATTGCCCGGGCAGGAAAAATTCGGTGGGCAGGCCATTTCGCTGGTTGGCAGGCGGCACGAGGATTTGTTGGTGTTGTCGGGTGGGCCGTGGGCGTTTTTCGTCGAGGCGGACGCATGCACGATTGTCGATCGCAAGGGCAAGCGTATTGGCCGCTTGGAGCGGGTGAACCGCAAGAGTCCGACGCTGGGAGCTCGGGCACCTGAAGGAGCAACGGTGCTGTTCGACGGTAGCGGCACAGATCAGTTTACAACCGCCCGCATGACTCCCGATGGACTGTTGATGGAGGGTGCGGACGTCAAACCCATGTTTCAGGATTTCAACTTGCACGTCGAATTTCGCTTGCCCTACATGCCCGTCTCGGACGGACAGGCTCGAGGTAACAGCGGGTGTTATTTGCAAAGCCGGTACGAGGTACAAGTACTGGACTCTTTTGCCCAGTTACCGGTCTTCAATGGTTGCAGCAGCCTGTATCGTCAGAAAGCACCTGACGTGAACATGTGCTTCCCGCCGCTTCAATGGCAGACCTACGACATCCACTTCACAGCCCCGCGTTGGGGAGCTGACGGAAGCAAGCTGCGCAACGCGCGCATCACTGTTTGGCACAATGGCGTCAAGACCCAGGACGACGCAGAGCTGTCCACGAAGACCGGCTCTGGTAAGCCCGAAGAGCCGAACCTGCTGCCGATTCGTTTTCAAAATCACAAGGATCCGGTTCGCTTCCGAAACATTTGGATCGTTGACCGTGGACTTTCTGCTGGACCATTTCCTGTCTATCCCAGCGAGGAAGAAACCGCTGCCGCAGAAGCCAATTCGCAGCCGCCTGCCGAATCCGAAGAAACGACGCCCGCCGCAGAGCTCAGTGATCCCGAGTCGAAAGAAGTGAAGTCCGATGAACCACCTTCGAGCGATGCTCCCGCGTCCGACGACTCCGCTCAGACGCCACCGGCGGCAGCCGCTAGTGCGAGTCAGTCAGACAGCTAGTTCTCCGTCGCAGTTGAGAAGCAGATTCACGAGCTCTGCTAACTGACCGGGATGCGGTGCGTCGGTACGGGACGGCCGGGCCGAAAACTCTGCATCGAGTGAACATTTGCCTGCGCGCCGACACGCTGGCAGGCTTGCTCGACATGTCGCCGCACTTGGGATTCCAGGATTTCCGGATCGGTGGCCACACGGGCGTTGATCACTATGTCGGCCGACGTGGTTTGGTACTTAGAAGCCAGCGAAAGCTCTGGTTGTGTAAAGCTACTGACCGAATTGGCCACCGCATAATTTCCGTCGGCCATGCCAATGGCCTTCAAGTGAGCCACTTCCGCGTCGTTGTCTTGCATGGCTTGTTGCAGGGCGGAGATCAAGTCGACCAGTAACTGGTCTAGGTCGAATTGCGTATCGGCCTGCAACGTTATTTGACTATTCAACCAACCCAACTCGGCTTCGCCTTCGGCATAGACGTCGTAGTCGACATCCATGGCCCGCTGGCCAAAAGAGCCTTCCTGTTCCAGGAACTCGACGTAAGCTTCGAAGCCAGTTCCCGCCTTGGCCGACATGCGAATCACGGGTCGCTCCGGATATTGCTGCTCCACCGCTTGGACAAGCTCTTGTACTTGATCCGCAGACAATTCATCGATGCGATTGACGATGACGAAATCCGCCTCTTCGATTTGCTTCCGGAAGATGTATTCTGCCTTGGGCGAAAACCCTCCGCCCTGACGATCGACCAGAATCTTTCGACCGTGACTGGGCTTGAGTATCACGCCGTAGGGAGCGATACGCAGTGGTGACTGATAAACACTCTCTAGCGGACGAATCACGGTGGCTACCAGGTCGGTGCAACTGCCCACTGGCTCTGCGATGATCACGTCCGGCAGCTGCCCGCGGGATAGTTCTTCCACCGTGCTGGTCAGCTCGTTGAAACTGCAGCAGAAGCAAGCTCCGGCAACTTCGCCAACCAAGAATCCTTGATTGCGCAGCGCGTGTGTGTCGACGAGGTCGTTTGTTTGATCGTTGGTAACGATTCCGACCCGCAGTCCCTGCGAAGTATAGTGGCGCGCGAGCCGGCCCACCGTCGTCGACTTGCCTGCCCCGAGGAATCCGCCGATCAAGATGAAACGCGGTGTCATGTTCAGTGTCCTTCGAGAGTCTATTGGGTTTCGCTCCTTGCCCCGGCCAGCGGTTTTTGTTGTCCTGCCAACGGCAGCCGGGTGAGCGGTTAAATTGCATTGCGGGCAACCGTGTTAGTATATCTTGGGGGTGAACGGCGCGGACGGAGCTGGCTACAATTAGGCCTGAGTATTTTCCTGCCAGTCTGGGCAAGATTCCGCCCCGAAGACATCTCCGCCGCGAGAACGAACATGCATCAATCACCTCGGTCTTTATTACTACTGGCCATCGGCCTGGGAGTGTTCGGCCTGGGCTGCCAGCAACCCAATGAGACTTTACCGATGGCGTTCGATTCCGCCGGTACGACTGTGCTTGAAGACGACGATGGCTCGGCTGGCACGACGACCCCTTCCAGTGGCACCACACTGACAGATGCCGTTCCGAGTACTAGCGTCGATCTGACTCTAGCGGGCTACTCGGACTTGCAGGCCATTATCAAACAGCAGTCGGGACGTCTCGTTGTCGTCGACGTCTGGAGCACTTCCTGCCTCCCTTGCATGCGCGAGTTTCCAAATTTGGTGGAACTGGCTCGAAAGTACGAGTGGCAATTGACCTGCATCTCAATGAACGTTGATTACATCGGGCTCAAGAGTAAGCCACCCGAAAGTTACTTGCCGAAGATTCAGTCGTTCTTGGACAGCCAGCAAGCCGAGTTGATCAACTTGGCCAGCAGTGAATCTGACCGCGAACTACTCCCCAAGCTGGAAGTGGGATCCTTGCCGGCCATCCTGATTTACGACACGCAAGGACAATTGGTCAAGAGCTTCACCGACAGCAACGCCGGAGACGATGGCCTGACCTATGCCGGCGACGTCATACCGGTCATCGAACAGATGCTTGAGCAGTGAGTTGCGTCCGGCGGCTTCGCTGGAATCCCCCTAGCTAACCGTTCTCCGTTGATAGGCGGGCCAAGTCCGCGACGATCTTTTTAGCTTGCCCCGAGGAAATAGCCTGCGACGCACGGCTGGTGCACTCTTTCAGATCGCTAGCTTGGCCGGCAACCCACAGCGCGGCGGCCGCGTTCAGAACCACAACATCTCGTTTGGCGCCCGCTCGATCGTCCAGCACTTCTCGAATGCACTCGGCACTGGCCGCCGGGCTGTCTGCGAACAACTCTTCGCGACCCCTCTGTTGAATGCCAAAATCGGCAGGTGTCCAGCGGTGTTCCGTGATGCCCCCTGGCGAGACTTCCAGCACCCGCGTTGGCGCAGACAGACTGATCTCATCAACGCCATCCTCGCCACGGACTACGATCGATCGCTGTGTGCCCAGCTGGTGCAGCGCGGACGCCAAGGCATCTTGCAGCTCGGCGGCGCCCACCCCCAGCACTTGGCAGGGAACGCCAGCGGGATTGGCCAGCGGCCCCAAGCGGTTGAAGATCGTGGGGCGTGGAATTTCTCGCCGAACCGGCCCCACATGCCGCATGGCCGGGTGAAAGTACGGTGCGAAGCAGAAGCAAATGCCGATCTCGGCCAAGCAGCGCTGGACTTGCGCGGGCTGGGCCTCCAAGTTGATTCCCAATTCGCCGAGCACGTCGGCGGAGCCCGTCTGACTCGTTACCTTGCGATTGCCATGCTTGGCAACGGGCACGCCTGCGGCCGCCGCTACCAGAGCGGCTGCCGTGCTGATGTTGAATGTCTTCGAACCGTCCCCGCCGGTACCGCAAGTGTCCACAGCGACAGGATGGGGATTGGCCAACGGAACCATGGAGTCTCGCAGAGCTTGGGCGGCTCCCACCAGTTCATCGACCGTTTCCCCTTTGTCGGCCAGATGTTCCAGGAACCGCTTCATGTCGGCATGCGCGGCTTCGCCGCTGAGAAACCAATTCACGACAGTCCTGATCTGCCCGGACGTCAGATCTTGCTGCGATTGGAGCGTTTCCAGAATTGCAGTAAACTCATGCTCGCTCATGAGAATCGTATCCGCTGTAAATCCGTCGATTGGGAATCCATCGGTTTGGCTGAGGCCACATTATGTCGATGGTTTGCGAACGTAGCTAGTGCGAGCCAACTGTTGGCTTGCACCATCCACGAAGCGGATACTGAGACGCCTATTCCGTCCACACGAAAAAGCAACCTGCCCAGCGGCAACCGCTCCGTCAAGCATGCGAACTTGCAAGAATTGACCCATGGCTCGAAAAATCATCCTTGACTGCGACCCCGGAATCGATGACGCAATCGCGCTGGCGCTGGCCCTGTTCGATCCGCGTTTGGAGGTCGTTGCCATCACGGCCTGCGCGGGTACCGTCGACGCCGAACAGGCGACCCAAAACGTGCGTGCTTTGGTCGAGCGGTTGGACCCGCCGCGTATTCCACGCATCGGCGCCGCCTTGGATCCGGAGTTGGGTGCTGCCGTTTCCAACGGGACGTTACTCCACGGTGACGATGGCCTGGGCAATTCGGACTGGATGCCCGTTTCTCGACAGCACTCTCTGCCCAGCGACAAACTCATGGCAGACGCACTACGCTCGGATCCGGGTGATGTGGCGATCGTTTGCACCGGGCCTCTAACAGGCTTGGCCAAAGCACTTGGTCGCGACCCAGCTCTGGCAACGATGATCGACCGCGTCATTATTGCCGGTGGTTCGGTGGCCGGCATTGGAAACGTCACGGCAACTGCCGAGTTCAATATGCACTTTGATCCACCTAGTGCCCAAGCCGTGTTTCATTCGCCAACCACCAAGAGTCTCATCCCGCTCGAAGTCTCGAATCAACTCAGCTTCGGTTGGGAACTGGTAGAAGGCCTGCCACCGAGATATACGAAAGTCGGCGCGGTGCTCCAGGAAATCGTACCGCATCTGTTTCGAGCCAATCGGCAACATCAAGGCCAAGAGACGCTGTCTCTGCAGGCGGTGGCTGCGGTCTTGATGTTGGTCGAACCGATGTTGTTCGAGTGGGAAGAGATGTCTGGTGACGTTGAAACCAACGGAGAACTAACCCGCGGCGCGACCGTTTTTGACCAGCGAATTCAACGCCAATGGCGACCCAACATGGAAGTAGCTAACCGCATGGATAGTAGCGCCGCGCGAGACGCGTTTTATAACAGTCTCAAATTTGCCGCGCAAATCATTTGACAGGGTGTTAGCTAAAAGCGAACCGGTGATGTCACTCGTTTGACGGTCGTGCGCATGACATCCACTGGCGGCTCGAGTCCGGTGAAAAGTTTGTATTGGTATGCCGCCTGCCGAACAAACATGTCCAGTCCGTTCACCACGAAACAGCCGACGTCGCGGGCATCTTTGACCAGCAACGTTTGTTCAGGATTGTAAACGGTATCGAACACGATCATATCTTGATGCAGCTTCTCTTTGTCATACGGTGATCGGTCGACATCGGGGTGCATACCGATAGGCGTGCAATTGATCAGCACCCCAGGTTTGATATCGTAGCGCGACGCCCAAGGCAGAGCCCGGCCACCGACGTCACTGGCCAACTGCTGAGTGCGTTCCGGGGTTCGGCTGGTTAGTGCGACGACGGCGCCACGTTGCCTCAATCCATAGGCAATCGCACGCGCCACACCACCGGCACCCAGAA
>JANQOL010000034.1 GCA_028289675.1 Pirellulaceae bacterium | reverse complement strand
TCATCCATCAAATTGCAGCGGACCAACAACTAAATCCTCGTCCTTGGCTGCTGTGGATGGCCGAGGATGGTCAGCCGGAAATCCGACGCACCGCGGTGTCACTATTGAACTCGATGTTCGATCCCAATGTAGAACGCGCGTTGCGGGGTCTGCTGGGACGGGAAAATGACCCAGCTGTCAGCCAGACGATACGACAAGTGCTGGTGGCAGGCCGTAATCAAAGCCCATAGGCCGCGATACGAAGATGGCACTGGCCGTGCGTGTACCTACCCGCTTAGCGACGGCGTTCGACATCCCAGACAGAAACATGCGCGGACGCCAACAGCTGAAGCGTTTCGTCGTCCTCCATTGCTTCTGACGCATCTAATTCCGCCGGTACACAGCTGTCCGCCATATGCGGTTGAGAGTCCACACTGGGCTCACCTTCGGGCGTTTCCGAGACTTGCAAGTTCAGCGCGTTCACGATCGTCAGGACATCCAAAGGCGATACCACTCCGTCATCGTTCACGTCCAGGGCATGGGCCGCTGAAGGAGCTTCACCATCGGCTGCCCCAAGGGTGCGCGCCGCTCGTGTTTCTTGATTCAGAAAATTGACGACGAGCAAAGCGTCCATGGCCGATGTAACGCCATCCGCATTGACATCAGTTGGCTCAGACTCTGGCTCAATTACTTGATCAGCAACACGCAACCGCACTTCGCCCTTGGTCACTTTCGCGGGATCGACTGGCAAGTCTTCGCCGTACAACAGTACCTCATTGCCCGGCCGTTGAGAGGGAGTTGCCGTAATGCGAAGATCACCCGGCTGCTTCACTTCCACCAGGAACCTGGCGATACGTTGTGGCCCGGGCCCCAATGGAGTGATTGCGGAACTGAAACCACCCAGTTCTGCAAATCCTGTTTCTGACCGGGTAGATTGAATGCCCTCAGTAAACGGCGCGATCGGTTCCGCGTCACCGATTACTTCGAGAACTTCGGGATCGAATTCGACATTCAAGATGGCTTGGAAGACTCCCTTGTCGGAAAACCCTCCTTCGCCGGTCACCTGCAGCTCAACCCACACTTGGTCACCGATCACCACGTCATCTATGGCGTCTCCCTCCGCGTCCGTCAGCAGAATCGAGATTTCGGCACCCAACTCACTATAGTCTTGCCGTTGCTCACGCAGGATCCGCACAGTCGCTTCCGACTCCCACTGCGATCCATCTGCCGATGTGACCACAACGACAACGTGGTCCTGAGTCTCGCCGGTCGCAGCGGCGGTGTAGATCAGCGAACGTCCGTCTTCGGCAATCTCGACGATGTTCTCACTCAGATGATTGGTGACGGCAGTAATCCTGGCATCTTGATCGACAACGTCGTTTTGTAACACGTCCAAGACGGTGGATTCTCCGCGATTTGCCACAAAGAAATCTGAACGCAGAGGAGAACTCAACGGGATGCTACGCAGAATCTCACTGGGGTTCTCGACAGTAGACACGTGTAAATACGTCGGAGTCACCGCATAAATTTCAGTGCCGCGAACAAAAGCTCGACGCACCTGTTCACCGTTGCCCAAGACTCCGATTTCTTCCAAACTGGACTCGGCGTCTGTCTGCACATTAAAGACACGAGTTCCCGCAGCCGTTCTGCCAAATCGTCGCCAACCAGTTGTCGGGACAATCAGTGTCCCCGTGTCCGCGTCAAAATGAATCGCCGATGGTTGATTGACGGCCCAGAAGTTCGGCGCCGCTTCATCGTTACCAACCCAATTGGTTACCAATTGTGGATTCGCCAGATCAGAAACGTCGTACAGCGAGACTTGGTCACGCCAGATACCGTCCTCCTGCTCAATAAACCCAACGCCCACGAGATGCGAATTGCCTACCCAGTGCAATTGGGTAGCCACGCCGGGGATCTCCAACTCGCTCAACTCGACCGGATTTGTTGGATCGGACAGGTCGATTCCATGCAGAGGATCGAAGATCGGAACAAAGCCCTCCATCTCAGCGGTCGTAATGACGGCTTGGGGGCCCGAGAAATAGGCTGCAAACACGGCTTGGCCATCGGCGATGTCTACCATCTCGCCCACTACATCGTACCCGCCCGAGTCGTTTTCGCTCAAAATTGTCAAGTTGACCGAGTGCGTCGAGAAGTCCTCAGCATCCAGCTCATCAGTGACGACTCGCAAATAACCGTCATACTCGTCTAGCATGCTATCGTCCCGGATCTGGCCGGGCAGTACCACGTACGCGTCCGTCACCAGCTCTTGTCCACCATCAATGCTCAGCCGATAGATGCTGGACTCGATGGGTAGCCACGGTGTAGGTTCCATGTCCATCCGGGCCAGGTTCGCCCGCGGCTGTACCAAGAAAACGCTCTCGTCGCTGATGTCCATAAACCGCGACGATACGCCTTGCAACGTTTCAGAGTCGACAACTCGCGGATCGCTCGCAGCGAGATCGATCATCCAAACGTTGGTTTGATGTCGAGGCAGACCGCTCTCGCCAATGACGAAATCTTGCCAATCGCCAACATCTTCATACACCGTTTGTTCACCGGCGGAATCCGTCTCGACCAGTTCCGGTAGAAAATGGGACAGCAAAGATGCTTCGACGCGCGTAACGTATTCTTCGGCCGTTTCAAAACGGCCCAGCGAAGTCTCACCAAGTACAACCGGCTCGGGACCAACACCTTCCGCAACAAAGAACTGAGGTGGCGGCAGGTGGACCCAGTCGTTCGTCACCAGCACCAATTGGTCATCGTTCAAACGGCTGTCCGTAACGAATCCTTGGACATCCAACTGCTTCAATAACTGGGGAGCGGCTCGATCAGAAATGTCGTACACGCGGACATCATTGCCGGAAATGGACACCAGCCGGGAATCGGTCGCATACAACTGCGGCTGCCAGCGATCGATGTCGATCGATACCACACGCACGATTTCTTCCGGCTGACTGACGTCAAAGATAAGCACCTGTGACTCATGCGCGGCCACGAGAAAACCGTCGTTGGTCATGTGCACAGCGTCAGCGCGCTGGATGCCCAGTGCCCTCAAATTCTCCAGCAATGGCAGCGACACCGGCA
The DNA here is from genome assembly GCA_028289675.1 of Pirellulaceae bacterium. Classification (GTDB taxonomy): domain Bacteria; phylum Planctomycetota; class Planctomycetia; order Pirellulales; family Pirellulaceae; genus Aureliella. The sequence continues at coordinate 7,054 of JANQOL010000034.1, read as the reverse complement.
CCTCGGAAACTACCGGCGCCGGCGGTGCTTCGGCAGCCGTGACGGCCATCAATCGTGAACCATCCTCCAACCATCTGGTACCGACGCCCAAGAATGGCGTCTGTGCAAATTGCTCCCATAGGTCGAGGTCCAGTTCCTGACCCAATAGGCCTTGCCAGTGGTCGACCGCCAACTCGGCCAAGCTGGCGTTAGCCGCGTCCTCCGAATCAAACGAACGTAGTTGTACTTCCGCTTGGGGCGGCCGGAACTGAAAATCAAGCCCCTGGGTAACCTCTGCAGCCCACGCATCCGGTTCGCGAGGCACGTCCGTGATCGGCACCAAGAAGGCCAGCACGCGGCGATCTTCCAGGCCTTCAAATCGAGTGATCCTTCTGCAAAGCCCTCGGTCTTGACTAGTCAACCGCCTGGCTAGAGACCTGCGATCATTCATCCTATTTCCCCCAGGTTGAACACAGCGCGCACACCACCTTAGCCGGTTAGAGTTAGCCAGGGCGGAAAAGTTCCGCTCCGCCGACCAATATCTTGCAAATTGGCGTGGCCCAAATCGGCCAGACGCAACTACACAACTGTTTGCCGGCCTAGAGTGATTACGGTGGGCAACCGCCGAGTTCTCCGAATCGCTGCGGCAGGATAGCAGATACCATTGGTGGTGCACACGCAATTCGTCATCCCGCTTGGCACCGCATAGAACATGACCAACAGCAACAGCCAAGACGAAGCACTGCCCGATCACTTGCGCACCAGCTTATGCGCTCGCTGCGACCTCAGCCGGATAGTCAGATCGGGCAAGGGTTCCGTGTTCATGATGTGTACTTGGTCGGAGCAAAGCGGATCAACGCCCTTTGTCAGATGGCCCAAATACCCACCCCAACCCGTTCAGCAGTGCCCTCACTATCAAGCTGAATCGAGGGACACAGCCTCGGGATAGCTGACGCTACGATCCATTCAGGTCACCGACCAGTCTGCATTCAAAACCAGGCGTCCGCCGCGTGCGCGACATTTCATTGCCTGGAGTGCCCGTGCGTAGCGGTATCTCAGCGTCTGGAAAATTCTCTCGAAAATCGAGTGGCCAAGTATCAAACTGACCCGCAACCGGCACTAACCCCCAGCTACATCACTCTTCTCACCGCCGCCTCGCTGGGCTGACAAGTGCAATCCGGTCTGCCGCGGCGACCTGTGCCAATGAAAGGGTTCCCCTATGCGTTCTCGTCCAGCTTGTTCCAGCCTGCCATCGCAACAACCTCGCCACTTGGATCGTTCTTCCAAGTTGGCAACACGTTTTCGCCGGGCGTTATGCTTGCAGCCTTTGGAGGATCGGCGTGTCCTGAGCGCGGTGTCTTTGGTCGACGGAGGACTAACCGTGCGCACAGGAGATGCAGACAATGAAGTCGCCGCATGGGCCAACGAATCGACCGATACACTGTTTATCAAAGTCGATGATACCGAGTTGGAATTTCGCAGCAGCTTGGTTCGTCGCATCAATATCTATACCGAAGGTGGCAACGACTCCATCGGGATTCGCGATAGCGTGACCCAGCCAACTCGCTTGGATGGCGGTCCGGGCGATGACGAGATCATCGGCAGTCAACAACCCGACTTGATTGTTGGCGGTCTTGGCAACGACGTGATCTACGGCCGTGGAGGATCCGATCGAATTAGCGCCGGTCCTGGTGACGACTCGGCGCGAGGTGGCGATGGAAACGACAGCATCCTTGGTGGACTTGGCAGTGATCGCTTGGACGGAGGTGCCGGCAACGACTCGATCATTGGCGACCCGACGAATGTGGGCGGAGTCCAGGACGATGATGATCAAGATGTCAGTCTGGGCAACGCGGTGCGAGGCGGCCCCGCCATGACGGGTCCTACAGCCGCATCCACCCCAATTGCCCGCGATCCCGAACCAGTGCCAACATTCAATGACGTCATCTATGGAGGTGCCGGGCACGATCGGATCCTAGCTGGCCCCGGCTTTGACGTCGTGCACGCCGGAGACGGGAATGATTCGGTTCACGGTGGCCGTGGCGGTGACTACATCGAAGGCGGCGACGGCTACGATCGCTTGGCTGGTGACGGTGGCGTGGATGTCATCTTTGGCGGGCGCGGCAACGACAGTCTAGGAGGAGGAGCTGGCAACGACTATCTGATCGGTGGTGCAGGCAACGATTCCATATTTGGTCAAGCAGGCCACGACTGGATGTGGGGAGATGCGACGAACAGCTATCCCGAAGGATACGTCGACCCCGTGGCTTACTCACTCGACTTTGCGAACACCAACGCCGGGCGCGATTTCATGAACGGCGGCGAAGGTAATGACATCATGCTGGCCGGTAACGGCGCCGATCGAGTGTCAGGTGTCGCTGGCAACGATATCCTGGTGGGCGGCTTCGGCAGCGATAGCCTCAGCGGCGGTGCTGGCAACGACGTGATCTTGGGCGACTGGCGAATTCAGCGCGGAGACCCAGAAGTCGACGCTGAAGTAGCTGCCGCTACCCCGCTGGTGCGAGCTTTGCAAACCGATGATGCCGTGGATGAAGAGACCGCAACGGAATTGACATTCAACGACCACATTTCCGGTGGAGACGGAAATGACCTGGTGCTAGGCATGCTGGGCAATGATTCCATCCGCGGTGGCGATGGCAACGACCGGCTGTTCGGAAACCGCGGGCGCGACTCGATTGTTGGCGAGCGAGGCGACGATGGCATCTCCGGCGGGCTGGGTAATGACCGATTGTTAGGTGGGCTCGGCAACGACCGGATGTCAGGGGGCGCGGGAAATGACTCGATGTATGGCGGACGCGGCGACGACAGCTTGGCCGGCAACGATGGCCGCGACTACATCTTCGGGAACGCTGGCAACGACTTCCTGTCCGGTGGCAGTGGGCGCGATTTCTTGGTCGGTGGCCTAGGCGAAGATGTGGTCAACGCGTTGGATGGCCAAGTCGACATTATCATCACCGACGGCCGCGATCGCCTCAACGTTGATGACGAAGACCGTATCATCATGGGCTAGTGAGTCGCACGGCCACAGGCCGCACGGCATCAACGATGGCGATTGCTCATTTCGGCGAAAACTCTTCGGGCAAGCGGTCACCGGATCCGGTGGCCGCAGCTCGAGTGGTTAGCGAAATCATTGATTGACCAGTGGCTTGGGGATCGGCTTTGATCACCCAAATCAGCTTTTGGTCGGCATCCCGAGTATCCGTGACCGTGGTGACCGGATTGCCCATCTTGGTGACTTGCGTCAACACTTCGCGCAGCGGCCGGTTCCGCATATCAAAATCGCGCAACTGTTGATTGCGAGTGATGCCAGCCAGTTCAAAAGCGTCTCCGTCCAGTTCGAAACGCATCGTCGCCGTCCCAGCGGGCAACTGGTCATTGGCCTCCTCGCCGATCATTTGCCAGGCGACTTCGATGGGCTCCTGCGCGAAACTGACAGTAACCGGCCGCGCAAGATACTGCTGAACGGTCAGCGGAGCTAGCTGGCTGGCATCGGCGGGCGATGCTGAGTTTCCAGCTAGCGTTGCGCTCTCTTGCATGGCAATCCAGGACGCCAACAGGAGATTGTGCGCGGCTTCCGTCGGCAGATAGGCGTTGGAAATGGCGACGCCGCGCTCGACACCGAATCGCGAATACCCGTTCAGCGTCCGCAACATTTGTGGATAACGCAGTGCCAACCGGCTCCAATGCGCGTGAGGAGTCTGGCCGGCAAACCAGCCTTCGATCTCAGACGGCAGCTGACCGGCTTGCTGCTCCAACTCCGCAGCGATGCGCCCCGCATCTTGGTCGCTGGCACCGATTAACTGCAGTTCCGTATACCAGCTGGGTTCCAAGTGCATTTGCACCAATCCGGCGCGCATGTCTTGTCCCAACATATCTCGTAAAACACTTCGCAGGCGAGGTGGTGAGTTCGCCAACAACCCACGGCCTTCGGTAAACAAGTAGGGCGGAGCAAACAAGACGGCCAAATCCGCTTGTCGGTCCGTCGCATTCCACAGCGTCTCCATTTGCGTCACCAACGGTCCTCCCGCGCCTTCCAATTCGGCCACATCCCGCATCAGGCTGAGCGGGCCAACCGAAAACGTGGATACCGACTGAGCGTCGACCAAAGGCTGCTGCGCGACATAGAAAGCAAGCTGAGACTGATTAACCAACAACTGATGCTGGCCGACCGTCTCCGCCGCCGGGTCGCTCCACTGCCGCTTTAACTGAGTGAGGCTCTGTGCCTGAGTCAACTGCACGCGGACAGCCCATTCTGGAAAGGCACCACTTTGAATCGGAGAGTAGAAGGCGACGGTCACCTGAGCCATTGTCTCCAGCGGCAGTCCCGTAGCGCCGGAGATGGATTCCAGCATCCGGGTGACCTCAGGGTCGAAGGCGGCGACCAGTTGTTTCTTGGCGGCGGACACCAGCAGTTCAGCCGGTCGGAGCGACACAAAGCACTGGCCTCCCGGCGGCAACAGATCGATGGGTAACGCCGATGGAGCTGACGGAGGCGCCCACAGGCCGTGCTGTTCCGTGTCGACGATGCGATAAAAATCTAGCCGTGGATCGGATCGTTGAACGTCCCCAGGAGCGGTGGGATCAATGGCGACCGGCGGTGGTTTGGGTGTCGTCTCGCGCGGAGCATCCGCCGGATCCAGAGCGCCACTGAACTTGAGAGCCAGCAGCAGCACAATCAAGAAGCCGGCCCCACCCAGGACAGGCAGCATCCACTTGTTCTTGGATCGGCGCCGTCGCTGCAAAGGTCGACGACGTGTGGCGGTGGGCGGCCCGGCAGCTACGCCCTGTCGGCCAGCGGCTGCCTGGTCTGTCGCGGTTGCTGGTGCGGCTTGCTGCGGTGCCGTTCTTGCCGCATCTCCGGACGACGTCTCCGCCGGTTTGCCGGATTCTCCGGTGTCAGCTGCCGACCCCGACGATTGCGGGTCGGTAGCAGACTCGTCATCACGCCGAGGCTCGTTCTGCCGCGCGCTCTCATCCGGCTCGTCTACCTGCCCGCGATCTGGCGTTTTTGCACTGCCCCCCGCAGGCTTGGCTGTCTTCGATTCACCCTTCGAACGCACGTCGCGTTTGGACGTCTTCTCTGCCGCCGAAACTACAGGCTTGGCAGCCACAACTGGTTTATCTACTGAGCTGTCTACGCTGGATTGAGCTTCGACGGGATCAGTTGACAACGGCTGCTTTCTTGACGAAGCGCGCTTTGTTGTTCGAGTCGACGGTTGCGAGGAGGAGCTGGATTGTGCAGTGGAACCGGATTGCGCAGTGGAATGGCTTTTGGTACTGGTCGTTGCCGGATTGGTGCGGCTTGACGGGGCAGGCGCAATTGTTCGCTTGCCCAGTTTGATGACTTCTTTGGCTGCCAGAATGGCTTTGACCAGATGCGACGCGTCGGGAAAGCGACTCGCTGGATTGCGCGCCAAAGCGTGCCACAATACTTTACGCATCGGTTCCGGCAGAGACGCACTGTCGGGCAATTCTGGCAGCGGCTGCGCCTGTTGTGCCAACGTCTCTTGCGTATTGGCACCGATCGCAGGTGGTTTGCCTGTTAGCAACCACCACCATACGCATCCCAGAGCGTAGACGTCGGTGCAACGTGTCGGTGGCTGGCCAGGAGCGATAAATTCCGGAGCGAGAAAGGAAGCCGTCCTTAGGTCGCCGAGCTGATGCCCTAACAGCCCCACGGCTTGCTCATCCAAGGTGGCCGTCCAAGACGCTAGCGGATCGCGGGCCAACACGGACTGCTGGCCGTCCCAGAAAACTCGGTCGGGGAGCACGCGTCCGTGCAACAGATTCGCAGCGTGCAAGGCCGCCAATCCACTGGCCACTTGCTCGACAATTTGCACCGCCACATCACTCGGTGCGACGTTGCCAGCAAACTGAGCCGTCAACACCTGTCCCCTCAACGGTCCAACCTGCACATGCAACTCACCATCGGCCAGTTCTGGGATGCTCACAGACTGTAGGTGGTCGTGCTGGACGCCGGCCATCTGGATGCCGCGAGGCAATGATGGAGCGGAGGCACGTAGAGAATCCAGATCATCGACTTGCAACCAGCGGGACCAGCCTGGCGGATCCCACTCCGCCTTGGTGGTGTCGATTTTGGTGACTTCGGTCCAGTCCTGCCAAATCGGATCCTTCAGCCGCCGCAGAATGTGCCAGCTGCCACGACGCAACGGACGGTCCGATTGGCCCGCCAGGATCTTGGCTTGATAGTTCGTCAGCCGTCCGATCTCGATCAGCTGTTGAAGCACCTTGATGCCATCGGTGGTCTCCGCTGCCGGCAAGGATTTTGCGGCTTCTGCGGCCCAAGTCCGGCATTGCATCGGACTGGCTAAACCTTCCGCGGCGATTCGTTGCCAAAGTTCGATGCTGGAGAGACTCATACGGGCTAGAGTTGATGAGAGAGTTGACTTGTTTTGCGAAAGCCACCAGCTCTGCTGGTGCGAACCAAAGCGGCTCCAGCGTTTTACGGGCACGTCGCGCTTGGTATTGCCTGGTGACTCCCTTTAGGAGCCGTCCTCAAACCACCGGCTGCGCTGGTGATCAGTGATTTCCGAGCGAAAGGTCCATTCTAGTCGAATTCTCCTCCGCCGATGATCGAGTTGCTGACCGTGTTGCCTCATCCGGCTGCTTGCCAGCGCATGAAAATGCCCTGTCCGGCGTCTGTTGACGAAAGCAATCTTTCGATGGGGCGCAACTGGTACTATTCTTGGAGTCAACTTCTGTCATGTCGTCCGGCTTATCATCGCAGCGCTCGTCGGCGCACAACACATCGTCATCGCGCGGGGCGCCGTCATCGAGCTCATTGTCATCACTAAGCACGCTGTCATCGCGAAGCACAGCGGGCCAGACCACTTGGGTCGCGCCCGTACCATCGGAGAGCCCATCTGCCGGTCAACACCCGGTAGTGAAGTCTCGTGCCGAAACCGCTCAGCCACAAGGATCCACCATCGTGAGGGCCAACCAAGCCACCGAGCACTATTTTCAAAAAGCAGCCGACCAATTGGGACTCCCCGACTGGATGCGAAAGCTGATGTTGACGTCGAAGCGCGAGGTG
>JANQOL010000033.1 GCA_028289675.1 Pirellulaceae bacterium | reverse complement strand
CGGACCGTTGGGCCGGTTGGCATGCATGGGAGCTGGATGACAGTGGCTTCCGATTTACGCTGTTCGACCGCCTCGTTGGACGACCTTCGGGGCAGCAACACGACCCGCTGCGCCATGACCCGTTTGCGTTGGACATGGCCGCTTCGCAGAGGTCTGGAGCCCGTCCCCCGGCGTCGATGATGGAGCCGGCAACTTCCAGCGTGGGTGTGCCAAGTGTTGGCCGCGAAATGGACGGACGACGCAAATGGCGCGATCCTCGGCAATTGCGAGAACAGCGCCTATCCGGTTCCCGTGCAGCGTTGAATCGCACTCCCGGGGAGCTGGTTGCCAGTATACGTGACGGAGTTGCCCAGTTGTCAGATTCCCTGCGGTCCCGAACCGGGCTGGGCGACCGTTCCGCTAGCCTAAACCAGCCGCGCGACAGTTTGGGAACCGATGATGAACTACTTCGAACCAACTCCGACCGGTTGGATGCTCGCGAACAGCGGCCGAGACAAACGAAACTGGTCGATCGTTCGCCGCGATCATCCAGTGACGATGAAGAAGTTGATTGGTACGGTGCTGGAGCGTCTCGCTCTCTGTCCGCGTTGGAATCCGGCTACTCAATCGAAAGCGAAGCCGCTCGCACGGGCGCCGAGAGTGCAACACGGCTCGACTTGGAAGCACTGCAAGTAGCTCTTGGCGAGATGGTTTCGCAGCCGCCAGGCCTCTGGCAACTAGGACCGATCATCCGTGGTGCTGAGCACATCGTTCAGCATGGCGCCACTCCGGTCGAGCGCGGTCAAGCGCGGCTGCTGTTGGATCGAATCCGAGAATTTGAGCAACACGCTCGCCGTACCGCTTTTGCGACTTCGGGAGTGATTGCGCCGCTGAGCTATCAACCCGCGCGGGACGCGACATCGGTCACCACCGCCAGCTACGCGAGTTCGAGAGACAGCGTTAACGCATCGAGCGAATTGGCGGCGAACGTGTCGAACGATGAAGTTCTCGTGGGCAAGCAGCCTTACGACGCGACTGGCTGGCTGGTACCTGTGCACTCCACGGAGCCTGGAAAACCCAATTATGCACTGACGAACCGCGAGGGAGCGATCATTGCCTACGTAACATCGTTGCCGGGGATGAACCTCTCCAGCTACGCCAATCAAGCGGTCGGCATCATCGGATTACGCGGCTATCTACCTCAGCTGCAATCGCCACACATCCAAGCGCAGCGTGTGATTGTGCTGCGCGGTATGTGACCGAATGTTCTCAGGCTGGGTGAGCAGAATGGCAGCGGCCATCGACTTCTTCGAAGAATGCCACCAACAGGAGCAAACACGCTCTAGAAGATCCCCAGCTGGTCGCGCGCGTCTTCGGTCATCATATCTTGGGTCCATGGCGGCTCCATGACCACTTTGATTTCCACTTCGGCCACGTCATCCAACGCTTCCACAACTTGTCGGCTATTTGCCACCAGCTGAGGTCCGGCGGGGCACATGGGACTGGTCATCGTCATTTCAATGGTAATGTCGGTTTTGCTTTCTTCTTCGGCATTGGCCTGCAAATCCACGGTGTAGATCAGTCCCAAGTCGACGATGTTGACGAACAGCTCCGGGTCGATGACTTGCTTAAGCGCCTCACGGACCTTGTCTTCGCAAAGTGCATTTTCGGACATGATTGTTCCCATCGCTGGTGAGGGCGACTCACGGCTGCGTGTGTCTCGTGCCAGAATTGAAAATGAATGCCATCCAGCCGCTTTGATGCTAGCGCGGCTTGTCAGCATTCACTGGACCATGTGTCCCACTACTATTTTACGTACAGGTACGAGCTTGGGTAGCCGGAATGTGACTAGCTACCAGGCACAAAATCGGCGAACCAAGCGAAATCTAAAGCTGCCACGGTGTTGTGATGCTGCTTCATGCCGCTCTCGTCCCAGGTTAGGATGGTTGTCAGTCGGCTTGATAAAAATGCCAGTGCGGACTGGCCGATTCAGTTTCTTGAGGTAGCGAGGTCGTTGGATTGGCTGTGCGGAATTGTTGGCAAGATCGAATGCGCTTCGCCCAAGTGGCAACTGGCCTGGTGTTGTACTTCGTCCTATCCGCCGAAGCATTTGGTCAGGACGTCGCCAAGAAACAAGTTGTGCCTAGCTTCTCTGCCGACATCCAGCCGATCTTTGCCCGCTATTGCACGGCCTGCCACGGCGGTGTCAAACAGGCTGCAGACGTGTCTTTTGTGGATGGGAACGCTCTATTGCCTCCCAATGGTTGGTTGGTGGAGCCGGGGCAACCCGATGACTCGTTGCTGATAGAACGCATCACATCCTCAGATCCCGATCTCAGGATGCCGCCGCCAGAGGAACATCCGGAACCGTTAACGGAGGATGAGATCGATCTGGTTCGGCGCTGGATTGCCGGAGGCGCAAACTGGCAAGACCACTGGTCTCGGCAACAGCTGAAGGTCCAGTCGCCTCCAGACCTCGGGAGCCCAGACCCCGGGAGCCCGGACCACCGGGAAGCAGCGCAGTGGGCCAAGCAACCGTTGGATCATTTCGTCTGGGACAAACTCGAACGCTTGGGGCGGCGCCCTTCGGCGCCAGCCGAGCCGGTTCAGTGGTTGAGGCGCGTGTCGTTTGACTTGATCGGTCTGCCACCGACGTTGGAAGAACTGGCCAGCTTTCAAACGCGTTTGGCCGGCACAGAAGATCCGGAGGCGGAGTATGGCCGCGAGGTGGATCGTCTGCTGGAATCACCGCACTACGGCGAGCGCTGGGCCACGATGTGGATGGATCTGGCACGCTATGCGGACTCGAAAGGTTACGAGAAGGATCCGCATCGCGACATCTGGCCTTTCCGCGATTGGCTGATCAACGCATTTAATGACGACATGCCGTACGACCAGTTCACGATCAAGCAATTGGCCGGCGATCTCTTGCCGGACGCCACCTACGCGGACTTCATTGCGACGGCCTTTCATCGCAACACTCAGACGAACACCGAAGGTGGCACTGACGACGAAGAATTCCGCATGGCCGCGGTCATCGATCGATTGAACACCACGTGGACGGTCTGGCAAGGCACGACGTTTGGTTGTGTTCAATGCCATGCTCATCCCTATGAACCGTTTGAAAATCGGGACTATTACGCTGGCCTGGCGCTGTTCAACACGACTGAAGACGTCGACTTGGACAATGAATTTCCCACAATTCCGTACCTGGCGGACCCCGACCAGCAACGGCAGTGGCTAACAA
>JANQOL010000024.1 GCA_028289675.1 Pirellulaceae bacterium | reverse complement strand
AAGTGAACGACGTGGACGAAGCAATTGCCATGGCCAACAACTCGAATTTCGGTCTCAGTGCGGGCGTGTTCACGCGAGATCTAGATACGGCCATGCGTTTCGCCCGAGAGGTGCACAGCGGGAACATCCACATTAACTCCGGTCCGATGTGGCGTACGGACTTAATGCCCTATGGTGGTTTGAAGGATAGCGGCCTGGGCCGCGAAGGCCCGAAGTATGCCGTCGAAGAAATGACGGAAATGAAATCCGTCGTCATCCACTCCTAGTCGAAACCGCCCGAACTCATGCATGGTCCACCAGCGACCTAGCGCCTCAACCGCAACGGAATGACGCTACTTCTTCCGGCCGGCGTTGTAACTGTTTCGCGTAAGCCACCCGCTCTTCCAGTGCGAACCGAAGAAGTTCCGGCGTTCTCCAAGCACAATGCGCGGGGACATGTGTACATGGCGTTGGTGTTGAAGGCGCGCGGCGACGGAGGTCTAGGGCGAAATAGGATGCCCGGAAGTCGCAAAAAAATTCTTCGATGACCGCCAGAATCTCGGTGATGGAATTCTGCCAGCGGCAACTTATCAGGCATAACTGGCGGACACTACCAGGCTCTGCTTGATCGCCCGCTTGGAACTTGGTGCCGTGAACTGCAGGGTGGCGCCGATTTCGACGGGACCTGCCGCTTACGGATGGTCAAAAAGAGGCAAGTGCGAAACGCACGTACAGATGGCGTACGACATCAACGATGATGGTTGCTTATCTCGATAAAGCAGGCACCACCAAAATTAAGGTTGCTGTAGTAAGTGGCGAGGGCAGGGCGGTTGGCTGGGCGAGCAGGGCCAGCGGGTCACAGCGTTTCTGAGGACGCGCAAGGCATGAACGTTTCCAACACGTTTCTGGAGAATCGCCGTTGGCTATGGGCGGTCGTATACGCTCGCTTGGGAGACCGATCGGCCACCGAAGATGTCCTGCAGGAGGTATCGTTGGCCGCTATCCGTCAATCGAACCCATGTGAAATCGGTCAGATCAAGGCTTGGCTGTATCAAGTGGCAGTTCGACAAGTGATGTTGTTTCGTCGCAGTGAGGCCCGCCACCGGCACAAGCTGCAGTATTACTCTCAATCGATGCCGCAACCCGAGTCCGAGCTTTCATTGGAGCGGATTTGCCGTGGAGAACAATTGGACGCGGTTCGAAACGCACTGAATCAAGTGCGTCCATCAGATCGCCAAGTGCTATTGCTGAAGTACAGCGAGAACCTCAACTGTCAGGCCATCGCTCAGTTGTTGGGCGTGCGAGAGACCACCATCCAATCTCGGCTATTGAGAGCTCGCCGTCGCCTGCGGCAAATTTTGACAGACCAAGAAGACTTCGAGGAGTACTCGGAATGACCGAACCGGACACAAACACCACGCACACTCAACGTCCGCTGCTGGATCAGATTGAACTGTTGGTGGAAGGCGAATTGTCGAGTCGGGAACGCGGCAATCTATTACTGCGGTTGGATACTCAACCCGAGCAGTGGCGAACCTTGGCATTGGCGTTTGTCGAACATCAGGGGTGGCAGACGACGATTCGTGACGTCTGCCGGGAGGATCCTCAGGCGAGATCGTCAGATGCAAAAAACTGTGCACTACCCACCGGGCGTGTCAACTCCAAGACATGGCCGGTCGCCGCCTTGGCCGGCTGTTTGCTGCTGGTCTTCATGGCCGGCTTTGGAGCTGGAGGCAAGTGGCAGTCGGCTTGGCTAGCCAGTTCCAAGCGTTTGGACGCTCAGATGACGACGGCTGTCAAAGATCCCCAACCACCGGTCGACGTGTCTAGTTCGTCACGCAGCCAAACGGAAGGTGTCGTTGGATATGTGGAGTGGGTGACAAGTTACGGCAGGCAGCTGTCTCCCGTGTTTGAAGGCGACGTCGTCGATCAACAATGGCTCGAATCCAATCCTCCTCAAGTCGATGAAAAACTGCAGCGGACGTTCGCTCGCGCGGGTTGGCAAGTCCGGCCCGCGCGGCAACTCGTCTCGTTGACCATGGAAGAAGGGCGGCGTTTCCTGATTCCCATTGACGATTTGACATACCGATACGTGGGTCGCCAAGTGTACTAGGCAGATTTTGACATTGGTTGGCAACGCTCTGCCGATCACTACATCTTAAGGAACCAAGAATGCAAACCAAGAAATGTATTCGAGTGAACTATCTTCTGTGCGGGCTACTGTTCTGTATTTCCGATGCACAATCTGCGTTGGCGCAGGATTGGATTTTGGCGGAAAATTTCACAGATGTGCACAAACAATTTTCGACAAGCCAGTGCCGATCATGTCATACTCAAACGGACGGGACTGCCAACTGGAGCACTTTGGCATGGTATCGGGCTAGTCAGCACAACCCGCATCAGCATGGTCTTCCCGTTGGCGCCTACGTCATCCGCAACTTGAAAGATGACGTACTGAGGTCGCATCTGCGGATTGCAGATACTCCCGCCTTGGTAGTCACCACCATTGGCGATCGAGGAGATGTGACGCTGCGGCGCGGGGACGTCATTTTCGACGTGGCCGAACACACCATCGATGACGTGATTGACTTTCGCAAATTCGTAGAATCGGGTGAGTGTGCATCGCTGAGACTGAAGATCCTGAGAAATGGCGAAAAGCAGGAAGTGGAGGTTGTCGTAGAGGAGTTTCAGAAGCCGCTGCCTCCCCTGCTGATTGGAGTGCAGGTGGAAGCGCCCGCCGAGACGCTGCGAAGTCAATTGAAATTGTATGAAGACGAGGGGATCGTCGTTACCGAAGTGGTTGAAGAGTCTCCAGCCGCCGAAGCAGGCATTCAAGTTCACGACATTCTATTGAGAGCAGGTGAGCACCGGCTGTCCGATTTGGGAGATTTACGGGCTGCCGTCCAATCCTCAGGCGGCGAATCCATGAGCTTCGTGCTAATGCGCGGTGGTGAGGAACAATCTCTCCAGGTGACGCCACGTCGGGAATCCGTGGCAGATGCCACCACAGGGTCTGACTTGGAAATCTGCCCCGTCTGGTCGTTTTCTCGCCCCGACGTGCAAGGATTGCATCTGAATCCAGGAAGCAACGAACCCGCGTTGAAATGGACTCAATTGCTGTTTGACTATGCGGGTGCTCGCCAGATACAAGGCGCCATTCGTCCAATTGATTCTACTCATGGTCCGGTCGAAGACGACGACGCACAGGCAGACGATGACACTCCGGAGGAGTGATTCAAGTTGGCAACGACGGACGCTGGCCATCATCGGCTTGGTGAGCAACCTCGCCGCGAAGCGTTGGTGGCTCGCCCACCGCTAGATCAAACGCCAAATCCAAGACTACGCTTTGGCCAACACTACGCAAGCACTTTTTCGTAAACTGAAACTCATCGAACTGGATTCTACGTGAACAGCATTTAGACGATCCGCCAGCAGAAGACCTCATCGAATGAGCAAACCAGCCGTGTTGGGACTACTGAAGTTGGCAATTGTGACTGGTGTGCTGTGCGCCGGACTCGCGACGGGACGATGCGACGACCAGCAAGAAAGGGGGCAGCGTCTCAATGTTTTGCTGCTGTGCATCGACGATCTGCGGCCCGAGTTGGCTTGCTACGGTGTGGACTACATTCACTCGCCGCACATCGATCGTCTAGCGGCCCAAGGCGTGTTGTTCCAGCGGCATTATGTACAAGCGCCCACTTGCGGCGCCTCGCGCTACGCGTTGTTGACCGGGTGTTATGGTCCGGCCAGCAACGCAGCGCTGTTTCAGCGTGCCGACCGCATCAAACAGGGCGAATCTGTGTCGCCAAGCATGCCAGCTTGGTTTCGCCGACACGGTTACA
>JANQOL010000833.1 GCA_028289675.1 Pirellulaceae bacterium | reverse complement strand
CCAGGTTGGATTGCGGCCCGCGACACTCCGATGGGCCAACCGAACTTGACCACCGGATGTTCCTCGGCCACGGGACGGATCGCCAGTTTGTGGCCGGCGGCTATTTCGTCACGAAGCACGATCTGCTGACCGTTGACGGCGATTTGCTCGCCGGGCCGAAAATTCCGCAGCGCGACTACCACATTGTCTTTGGCATTGAGTAGCACAAATTCACGAAAGGCGGGGGAGGCTGTCACGAGATCTCAAATTCGAAGTGGACAATTGGGTGGCTGCTACGACGGGCTTAACATGCAACGACTGCAGCGGTTACTTTCGCGAAGACAGTTTTCGGGCGTTCTGGCATCGTTTCGAGCAGTTTTCTGAAACGCTGGATTGCCAAATACCGTCTATACTAATAGGTGGGCCCCGTGGTCGGCGAGCCTACGTTTGAGACACGACCTCCGTTTTCTTTTCTCCTCGCGCCCTTCGGACAAGCTATGAGCTCTGTACCAGGCCAAGTATCGTCCAGAACGTCTTCCAGGCCAGCCAAAGGTGCCGCCACCGAAGAGGCTCGGCAGTCGTTGCACGAGCATCTGCGCAAGACCGCTGGCTTCATCAAGCTGTTGGATGGACTGGTGCAGATTTTCGGCTGGCTAGCGATGCTGATGGCGTTGTGGCTGGTGGCATGCTTAATTGACCACTGGCTCATGCCGCTGCCGGTGATCGCGCGTTGGGGCTTCTGGCTACTAGGATCTTTGGGCACTGCGTGGTGGGTCTTCCGCCACCTGCTGCCGCTGATGTTTCGCCGCATCAATTTAACTTATGCCGCCAAGCGCATTGAACACTTGGTTCCCGAGTTCAAGAACGGCTTGATTTCCTGGCTGGAGTTGGAGTCCGAACCCAAGCACGGCGTCCCCTTGGGTGTCATGGCCGCTTTGACCTATCGAGCCAAACGCTTTATCGGCGGCCAGGATCCCTCGGCGACCGTTGATACCAGCCCACTGATTAAGTTGATCGGCATCGTGCTGCTATTGTTGGTGTCGTTGGTCGTGTACACGATGATCTCGCCTAAGAGTGTGCTGACAACGGGTCGCCGCGTTCTAGTTCCATGGTCGACGATCTCAGCACCCTCGCGCGTGCAGATCTTGGAAGTGAGCCCTGGCGACACGGAAGTCACTCATGGCAAGGCTCTCCAAGTGGAGGTCGAAGTTCGCGGTCTGACGCACTCCGAACCGGTACAGGTCCGCTTTAGCTCCATGGATGGTCAGTTGGTGGACCAATTCACCGAACTGCAGCCGGTCACCGAGGGCTTTCACTATGCCGGTCAGATCATTACCGGTAGCCAGGGCGTGGAGCATGACCTGGAGTATGTGGTGGAAGCCGGAGACGCGGTGGCCGGTCCTTTCCGCGTGACGCTCAGCCCGCTGCCGTCGGTCGTCGTGGAGGCCATCGAGCTGCAGTATCCCGACTACACAGGACTTCCGACGCGAACGATTACCGACGGAGAAGTCGAAGCCGTTGAAGGTACGACAGCCGTCATCCGAGCCCGCGCC
>JANQOL010000796.1 GCA_028289675.1 Pirellulaceae bacterium | reverse complement strand
GGTGGGGCGTGGGCGGGTCAACTCGCTCGGCTAACCGTAACTGGAGATGCTTGGCCGGCGGGCAAGCGAATGATGAATGCGGTGCCTTTACCCACGGCGCTCTCTACCCGGATCCTGCCACCGTGAGCATCGATAGCTTCTTTGCAGCTGGACAGTCCAACCCCCGTACCGCCCTTACCTGTGGCATCCGGACCGGACTTGGTGGAGAAAAATGGATCGAAGATTCTGGGTAAGACGTCAGGAGCGATGCCGCGGCCGTTGTCGCGAATGGTCAATACGACTTCAGCTGGTTGTGCGTCGTGCCGCAAGGACACACGGACTTGCCCTCCTTCGGGAGTTGCCTGACGGGCGTTGACTAGCAAGTTGACAATCACACGCTGAATTTCGTTGGATGCAGCGGGGATCGAGGGCACCTCTGCCAAGTCCACATCCAAGTGGATGCGGTACTTGCGGTATTCGCGCTCCAAGAGCATCAACGTGTCTTCGATCAGACTCTTCATGCAAGTTGGCTCGTGACAATCTCCCTTCCCACGAGCCATCGCCAAGACGCTGCCGGCCACCTTGGTCGCCTTCTGGGCGGCATCGTAGATCCGCTGAAATGCCTTGTCGCGCGAAGCCTCGTCCTGATGACGCATGCCTAGCTTGGCATAGTTGACAATGGTCATGAGCAGGTTGTTGAATTCGTGCGTGGTCGTACTCGTTAGCTCGCCCAATGTGGCCATGCGGCGAGCTTGATCCAACTGCTGTTTCAGCAGTTCGAATTCCGCAGAGGAGACGCCGGATGTTTCGGAGAGGGTTGGCGTGTGCATGTCCAAGTTGCTCGTTCCTGATGGCAGTGCCCATACTTCCGTTCGGGCAGCCGAAAGAAGCCCGTTAGTTTCGCTGTCACAACCTCCCTACGCATGGCGATTTGTAGAGGGGTTATGCAGGAACCTATCGGCAGGCGATGGCGGCCAGCTGAAGTCAACCGGGCGGCTGCAATCACCTGGTCGTCGCCGCGGTCGGACTAGTTGCCTGTCAGTCCAGTTCCACCAACTCAGCAAACCTTGCGTATCTTCGCGAGCACTTACGCATGGCACAGATTAACAACTGCGGTCGACCCTGGCGACTCTCGGCACGTCAGCGTCTCAGCGGGCAACTCCGCCGTCCAAAGCCTCGCCAGCAGACGTACCGGCGCGAAATCGCAGCCGGTGCCCTTTGTGGGTGACCACGTGAAATCTGAGGAATTTGTGCTAGGCTTGAGCCTGAGTTGGCTAGCTTGGGAGCCATTCCGACGTTGATTTGGCTGAACTAGGTCAGTCGAATCCATGGCCTCTGTGGAGGTTCCGAGCGGCAGAATGAACCGGGGAGAATGACTGCATGGATCCATCAGATTCGCCAGGCAACAGCGTCGGTAATCCGGAGGTCACTCTCCACTGGTTGGACAACTTGGCCGATGGCAAGCCGACTGCGGTGGAAGAGTTTTGGAATCGTTACGGAGAATCGTTGCAGCGCGTGGCGGAACGTCAAATCGCCTCCTGGCTGCGGCGGCGCATTGACCCCGAGGACGTCGTCCAATCGGCCTGCCGCACTTTTTTTCGCCGGGCCGGACAAGGTGACTTTTCGCTTGAAAGCAAAGATGATCTGTGGAAGCTGCTGCTTACCATCACGCTGAACAAGGTCCGTATGCAAGCTCGTTTTCACTCGCGGAACCGACGATCGATTAGCAAGGAACAGGCCTTGCCGGAGGAAGCCTCATTGCAGCCGGCTGAATGGGATCACGCCATCGAAAACATCGAATTGCAGGATACATTGCAAACCGCCTTCGCTGACTATGACGACGAGCGGAAGCAGCTGTTGGAAATGTGGCTCGAAGGCCGAACCCAAACTGAAATCGCCGCCGAAATCGGGTGTAGCGAGCGAACAGTGCGGCGTATGCAGGATCGCATTCGCAACGACCTGTCTACCTACCTGTCCAACGACGAAGATGCATCCACCATCTAGGATGGCGGCTTGAACTCGGCTGCCCTACGTCTCGATGGTTTCGGACGCGGCGGACAGCGGTTTGTCGTTCTCTCGAATGTTCTGCTCTTCGCGCCAAGGCTTGTCCTGTTTGTAGCTCTCCAATTCCTCTTTCAATTGCTCGAGTTGATCGCTTTCCTCGGCGGAGCCGACTTCGATTGCTTTCGACGACCATTTGCGCGCGTTTTCGAAATCACCAATTTCCGCGTAGCCCGCCGCTAGCGTGCTCAGAATATGAGCTGCCTTATACTCGGTTGCCTCGCAGGCCTTCAGTCCTAGCTCAACGGCCCTTTCACCGTCACGCAATTCATCTTGGGGTGACGTGGAAAGCACCCATGACAGATTGTTGAGCAAGCCGCCGTAGTCTAGATCCGATTCGACGTTCGGTTCGATGCCTTCCCGATCCTGTTCCAGGATCTCGACCGCTTGATCGTAGTCGTCGATCGCGTCGCGATGTTGCCCGACGGCCAGCTTGGCATCCCCTCGCAATCGCAATGCCCGCCAGTTTTCCTGGTCTTCACGAATCAACTCGTCCAGCAAACTGACGGCTAGCCGAGGTCGATCATCCATCTGATAGTAGGTAGCCAGCTGCATGACCCATCCGACATTGGAGGGGTCGGCACGGACCAACATTTCCATGTCAGCAATCGCGTCTGCAAATCGGCCTTGGCGGCCTGCCACCAGGGCGCGCATCAGGACGCCTTGGACGGAATCGGGTTCGATTAGCAGCGCGTCCGTGATATCCCGATTGGATTTTTCGGTTTCGTCCATGTCGTAATGCAGTTGTCCGCGGAGGACCAGTGCTTGATGGTCTCTAGAGTTCAACTCCAGGGCTTTGTTCAAGTCCGTCATCGCGGTTTCTAGTTCATCCTTGTACATGTAGGCTTGGCCGCGAGCGCGATAAAACAGCCCATTCTCAGGATCTTGCTCGATGCGTCCTGATAGCAACTTGATGGCTTCGTCGTATTTCTCGAGTCGCATCAGTGATTCGACCGCTGCCTCCAAGGCGAACATGTTCGTTTCATCTTGTTCCAACAGTTTCTCGGCGTCTTCGACAGCTTCCTGCAATTTGCCCATCGCCATCTGCAGCGCCACCCGTGCTTGCCAAGCTGCCACATTGGTGGTGTCTGCCTTAATGGCCTTGGCAAAGTCCTCCAGTTTGTCTTCGTTGTCAGGCTGCAAACCGGCCCGCAAAATGTAGGCTTTGGATTGATCAACAGGCTTGTCTTCCAGCAGTTCGATCGCGCGGTCCATATCCTTCAACGCGTTTTCGCGGCTACCGCCCGGCAGTGTTTCCACGCGAGCGCGCAAAATGTGGGCCTCCGCCAACTTGGGGTTGCTGTCAATGGCCTTGTTGAGATCAGCCATCGTCTGCCGTCTTAACTGTCGCAAAGCGTTCGGATTGCCAGCCACACGAGGCACTTGTTGGACCAGCATCTGGGCCCGTTGCAGCGCCGAGGCTGCCAAGACCTGTTTCGCCAGTTTGAGATTGCCTTCGTCCAGCCCCAGATCGATCGCTTCCTCGCACAACTCGATGACCTTGGCCAGGTCCGCCGGTGACTCGGCTCCAAGCTTGACACTGGTGGCTTCGTCCAGCTTGTCCTGCCCTTCGTTTTCGACAGCCCAGACAACATTGGAGGTCAAGATCAGACACAGGGCCATCAGAAACAGGTTGGTTCGTAGACTCATTTGCAGCATTCCCGTGCGTGGGAGATCGGATATGGATTTCAAAACTGGAAGGCCTGGAGTAAGGGAATCTATCAAGTGAGCTGAACGGCGTGCTGCAGCTTTGTGGACTGCCACACCCTGCTAGTGCACCTTGTTTGTTGCGTTGACGTCGTCTTTGTTGCGTGGAAGTGGTTCGCCGCCGGCGGTCTCTGGCAGCCGCATGCCGCCAAATTAGTACGCAGCTAATGGGCTATCGGTTGACTTCGCTAGTTTTCCCTTGCTTCATATCCTAGCGAAATTGACAACCGGCGACCAATAGTGGTTTTGGTAGTGCTGCGGACATTGTTGGCGTGAAAGAGGTGGATTCCGAGGCGAGCGACCGGTGGCTCGGGATCTGGGAGGCCAACGGGTGAGGGACCGCGGCTGAATCAGCTGCGCCGAGTGTGGGTCGCACGAAGGTCGTGGTGACCGGGCTTGTCGAGATACTGTGCGTGGGGGTCGCCGAAGCCGTGCCTATTTTCGAAGCAGAGTAGAATTGCCTGGGGCTTGGCCAAGGTGGGGGCCTTGCCGGCACGTTCGAGGAGCATAGGCAACTTGGCGAGCGAAAGAACGGAACTGCTCTGCCGCGGGACCCGGCTATTCGGCTTGCTGGCGGAGCTGGATGCTTGGTCCTCAACTCTTCGACTGGCCACGCCCGCTGCGAGTAGCCAAGGGCCCATTCGCGCATTAGTTCGAGTCGGACGCGTCATCAACGCTGTTGGTTGCGCATTCCGTCGAAAACAGGCCACATCAACAACAAAAATGCTCTAGGCGGCGGCCCGGCGGTCGACCTGTGCGGAGGAGCTTGCTTGTGCGTCCAACGTGGGGAATGGAATCGTATCCTGCCTGGCTTCCAATTCGTTCCGGAGAATGCGCACACCCGGCGGTGCTTTGACTCCAATGCGTA
>JANQOL010000756.1 GCA_028289675.1 Pirellulaceae bacterium | reverse complement strand
GGCCGAGCCAGTTGTTCCAGCGAGCTGCCATCACGAATGAGAATACTACGCTGGGCGGCGCGGCCAACTCCCACACCGATCGCCAGCGGCGTCGCCAGCGCCAAGGCGCACGGACAAGCCACGATCAGCAGCGTGGTCGCACAGGACGTAGCCATGTTCATATCATGCGGCCACCACCCCAAGAACGTCGCTACCGCCAACGCCAGGATCGTGACCACGAAGTAACCACCAATGCGATTTGCCAATAGCACAACGGGCGTCTTCTGGGCAATCGCCGACTCGACGGTCTTTAAAATGCCACCCAGCCGCGTTTCCTGGCCGACCGTGGATACGGCCAGCCGCACCGGAGCGGTCAAATTGATCGTACCCGCTTCGACGTCGTCGCCGACTGTGGCATGCATGGGCTTGCTCTCGCCGGTTAACAGGGCGCGATCAACGTGTGTGGTACCGTGTTGAATAACTCCGTCGGCGGGAAACGCGTCATTGGGTGCCACTTGCACGATTTGCCCTGCGGTCAGACTGCTTGCGGCTACCGTGCGAGTCGATCCGTCCGCTTCGACCAATTCCGCCGCATGAGGAGTTAACCTGAGCATCAGGTCCACGGCTTGGGCAGCCCGCCGTTGCTGACGAAACTGAATCCAACGCCCGACCAACAGCAAGAACACCAGAGCCGTCAGCGAATCGAAATACACGTCCCCCGATCCGCGGATTGCATTGACCGTTCCAACGACGCTGCCCACCGACAATCCCAAGGCTACCGGCAAATCCATGTGCGGTGTCCCGGTTCGCACAGCGGCCAGTGCACCGACAAAGAAAGTTCGCCCAGGACCTAGCACGGCAGCCAAGCTGAGAGCTGTTCCCACCAGTGTCAGAAAGTAGTCATAGCCGGCGACGCCCGAACTGGCGCCCGCGTACAAGGCGATGGCAATCCACATTGCGTTGGCAGCGCAAAATCCGGCGGCCGCGATGCGGACCAGATGCTGCCGATGTTCCCGCTCCACGTGTTCGGATGTGCTCGGATCGAACGGAGAGATCTGGTAGCCAAGTGCGTCTAGCAATCGCGCGATGCGACTGAGCTGGATCGCTGATGAATCAAAGTGCACCCGAATCGAATGTCGCCCCAGATTGATCTTCACGTCGATCAACCCGGCTTCTTGCGTCAGGGCGTTTTCGATCAGCCACGCGCACGCACTGCAGTGCAATCCACTGATTGCCAGCTCCGATACCCAAGTTCCATCCGGCGTCTGTTGAGGCGCCGATGGCCCCAGAAAATCGAGGTTATCAAATCGATCATAGTGGCTATCTTGCGCCGCCGGCCGAGCCGCACCCAGTTTGCTGGAACGTTCGCGCAGCGCGTAGAAGTCCTGCAATCCAAGGCCGCCAATTAACTGGTAAGCACCACGGCAACCGGCGCAACAAAACACGTCTTCCGGCTGCTGCTGGGCATGGCAGACCGTCGGTTCACCACAGTGGATGCAGGGCAAACGCTGAAGCTGGTCCGCTTTGGCCTGCGGATCGCTGGGAGTCGGAACTGCGGTACCGGGCGGCGTGTCCAGGGAATGATCTTGGAAAGTTGTGTTCACCGGCGAGTCTCGAAATCGGTTGGACCTGTTCGGGGAAGACACATCCCCGTGCGCGGCAAAACAACACTGGAGTCCGCACTGACTGTCTGCATGTAAGGTGTCATGGTGCCTGCTGTGGTTCCGCCGCGCCATCTGGGGGTGGCGCGTGTTGGCAACAGGGCAGAGGAGTTTCCAAATGCCGTTGCAATTCCACGGTGGGAGTCACTGGCAAGGCAGATTCGCCGGCCGGCTGTGGTGGGACAGCAAACGCCGTTTTGATGTCAGACCACGCATTCAGCTCGGACAGGCCACGCCCTGCCGCCGTGTAAGATCCCGCCACGACCAGCAGCCCGGCCGCGACCGCAGGAACCGCCCGCTGAAATCGGCCTTGCGCAAATCCAGCACCGGCCACCAAAGCGGTCAACAGCGGTACGGTGCCCACCCAGAAAGCGGCCATTAACAGCGCGCCTTGCACCATGTCGCCCGTTCCAGCTGCGACCAGAGCAAACAGGTACAGCCAGCCACACGGCAAGAGCGCC
This sequence comes from Pirellulaceae bacterium, assembly GCA_028289675.1. Taxonomy (GTDB): domain Bacteria; phylum Planctomycetota; class Planctomycetia; order Pirellulales; family Pirellulaceae; genus Aureliella. The sequence goes on along the minus strand of JANQOL010000756.1, from coordinate 11,190 downwards.
GTCAGACCTCCGCATGCCGCGCCTCGCCAAACTAATGGCAAACGAAATACGTGTGGGCGTATGTGTTGGATGACACGAGTGATTATGGACGGAGTCAGAGCTTTGGGCGCTGCGACTCTGGCCGGACGCACCACTTCGAAGACACGGTGCCACAGGGCCCAACCGCCGACCACGATCATGGCCGCTCCAACCACTCGCGCCGCCACCAGTTGCATGCCCAAGATGTCCCCGCCCAAGTCCAGAGCCATGCCCACCGCGCCGGCAACGGCACCCAACACCGCGTAAATGACTAGCCTGCCCAAATGGTAACAGGCGGTCGCCAGTACAATCTTCGGCCGATCATGACGCTCCGAAGCACCGCTGGCCCACAGAGCAAGAGGCCCACACATACCAACGCAGTGCAAGCTGCCTAACAGGCTGGAGGTGGCGACGGCGGCGAACAACATCCACATTGCGATTCCGTTTGGGTTGAGCGTTGCGTGTCACAACGCGTCAATGATCAGGTTGTCTAGGTCTCGTAGTCAGGGCCCAGGTGAACGCTCTGGTTCCATCAAGCTGAAGCCGCCTGCTGTGCCGTTGGCTCACCGGCAGGTTCCTGCCCAGTGGTCAGTTTGACGACCAGGACGGGACACGGCGCCAAGCGTGTTACGCGTTCCGCGACCGAGCCCAGCACCATCCGCGAGATTCCCGTTCGACCGTGCGAACCGACGACCATCAGTCCGGCACTCAGTTCCTCGGCCCGCTGGGCCGCGACGGAGCCGGGGTCTCCCAACCGCACCTCGAACGCGACCTGGCCAAACTTGGGTTCAGGCAGAGCCTCGCGCATCGCCTCCAAAGCGTGATCGATCCGACTAGAGTCGTCGATGGTTCCCCACACCACACCGGGTTCGGTGGGGATTAGGAATGGCAGCACGTGCAGCACATGCACGCGTCCGGGATCATCGGCCAACTTGACAGCCAACTCCACCGCCTGCTTGGAGTGATCGGAAAAATCAAAGGGGACTACCACCGGTTGATTGATGTGCCAAGTCATGATCGTACCTCTTTGAGATTCATGGGTTTGAAATTTCAGACTCACCAAGAATCAATACAGTTTGCGTGCCAAACCGAAGTTCAACCCTTCAATCCAACATTCCTGTGTTTGCCATCGATTCTTCCGTGCGAATGGGCGCGCCTTGGAAAATGCGAAAACGAACCATGGGAGCAGTGTGCGGAAACGCACGCAGAATCGGTGCGAATCGTTAGGGCACAATTTGGTTGGCCGCCCAAGTATTGCCCAAACGCGTTGTCCACCAATACGCCATCCGCCTTAGTGAACCTTCGTTGACCGTGACAATTCGGCAATCCCATGTTCACCTTCGATTCGCAAATCAAGCTGCCAAAGACCGGATTGAGTTAGCGGAACCCTGCCTACGTACGTGCCTGGCGTGGACTCTGACAACTGAAGGGCCACCACGTGTGCGGCCTGTGCGTGATGGTAAACATGGGCGTGCACCCGCAATCCGCTGATCTGTTCCGCCTGTTTGTCTGCAATCACTACTCGCAGCTCGCGTTCGGCGCCTGATGTCTCGGCAACACTGGTTTGTACTTGCCAGCCCAGTCGGGGCGCCAACTGTCGGGCTCGGCGCGTGGCATCCCAATTCACCGCGGCCTGATAGTAGTGGGGAACGACGGCCGCCGATGGATCGGACAGAGACAATGCAATTGCGGAGACACCAATGGCAATCTGCAGGCCTAGAAAACCGACGATGATGGTGCCCCAAGTTCTCCGGGCACGTCGCTCGGCCTCGATTGAGGTCGCCGTATCTTGTCCGGCCAGGCTATCAAAAGTCGTTTGAGTGCTCACGATCTCGGTCCTAGTAGTCGAAATTCAACGAGTCTTTCTTCGGGCGTGGCATCGCGCACCCGCAAGGTCACCGGTTCGTTGCCGTCTCCTTGAGTGAGACTAGCTGGAAACTTGAATTGGATAGGCACCATGGCCGTGCCATCGATGGGCAACACCAAACCGGCATCGTCGATGACTTGCAACTCGATTGATGGTGAATCGACGGACAATTCGTAACGCTGTTCGGTGTTGCTACGATTGACCAATCTGAGGAGAAAACTGTTGGAAACAGATTCATCTTGCTGGACCGTAAACGGCGCTCCCTTGCCTCGAATAATGCGCGCGTCGAATCCATACTTAGTCGACAGAGCGAGTACGAAGCCAGTACCGACCAAGGCCAAAATGAGTGGATAGATAACCGTTCGAGCTCTCAGCAAGCGATGTTTCTTGCCTTGCAAGGCGTCCTGCGAAGAGTAGCGAATCAGTCCTGGTTTCGAGCCGACGCGGAGCATTACATCGTCGCACGCGTCAATGCACTGGGTGCAGTTGATACACTCCATTTGCAGCCCCTTGCGAATATCGATCCCGGTTGGGCAGACAACAACACAACGATTGCAGTCCACACAATCTCCGGCACCGTCGTTCGGCTGGTGCTTGCCCTTCTTGCGAGGTTCACCGCGAAGATCATCGTAGGCCACAATCATCGAGTTGCGATCCAGCATGACGGACTGAAAGCGACCGTAGGGGCAAGCAATGAGGCATGTTTGCTCGCGAAAAAAGTAGAAGTCGTAGGTCAACAGCCCGGTGGTTACGGCCATCACCGCAAAAGCCACCGGGTGGTTGACGGGCGAACCAAGTAACCAGGTCGATAGTTGTTCGGTGCCGACGAAGTACGCCAGAAAGGTGTGAGCCAACACCATGTTGAGCAGTACGTAGACGATAAAGCGAGCGACTTGCGCGGGCGCGGAGAGACTACGCCGACCGTTACCACCCTTGCCAACCGTGCCTTCGAACAAACGATCAATGGGCCGAAACAAGTACTCCATGTACACCGTCTGCGGACAGCCCCAGCCGCACCAGGCTCGCCCGGCAACAGCGGTAATGAACACGATCGACACAAATGCCAACAGCATCAGCAATGCCAACAGCAAAGTGTCCGTGGGCAGAAACGTGTGCGCCAAAATGGTGAATTCGCGAGACGTGATGTCCAGTTGGATCAGTGGCTTACCGTGCCAGCGTAAGTGGGGCACTGCGATAAACACAATCATCAGCACATAAGCCACAGCTCGGCGCCGGTGCCACCATTTCCCTTTTGACAATCTGGGTTTTAGCCAACGACGTTTGCCATCGCTTTCCAGAGTACTCAACACGTGCTCTGGTGCGGGCAACAGGGGGCCGGCAGACGGTTGTTCACCGGCCTGCTGGGGTTGTGCGCGATGTTCCAACTGCTCAGTGCTCACGCACCACCTCCCTCGGTTTCACCATCTTCTGTGGTTTCAGTCTCTTCGGTGGTACCAGCGTCATCCGCAGCTGCTCCATCCGTCGGCACATTTTGGGATTCTGGAGAGCCGTCATCCCACGGTGGAATCGGGTTTCCCTCGGGAGCTCGGCCGGGCAGGTTCTGTCCGCGCATGGTCGCCACGTAGGCGGCGACCAGTACCACCTCATTCGGGTGCAAGCGGTTGGCCCACGCTGGCATGGCTCCCTTGTTGGCCCCCTGAGCAATAACACGAGCGATCCCTTCGACGTCGCGTACGTTCTTATACACGTCGTCGGTCAGGTTGGGTCCCACATTGCCCTCGCCCTCACGTCCGTGGCAAGAGATGCAGTTCGTCTTGAAGACCACTTGCCCAACCTTCAGCCATTCATCTTTCTGCATGTAGGCCAGGATCGTAGCCCGATCAGCCGACAAGTCACCGATTTCCTTGAACTGCAACCTAGTATTGGCCGCCAAGGCGGCGTCGTACTGATCCACCATCGATCTGCCGGGTGCGCCCATGCTAAAGACCATGGCATACAGCACGCTAAACACAATCGAGCCCACGAACATCCACTTCCACCAGCCGGGCAGCGGATTGTCGAATTCTTGAATGCCGTCGTAGGCGTGGTCAGTCAACGAGTTATCACTCATGCCGTGGATCCTGAACTTTGTCGGAAAGTGGTATCGAAGCAAATCGTCGGCTGGCGCTCTTACTCAGCCGCAGTGATCCGTAGATGATGATCACGAACGAAGTCACAAACAGTAGCAGCGCGGACTCGGCGCAGTTGGAATAGTCCAGTGCGCTGACAACATCTCGAACCATGATGATGGCTCCTAGTGGTATGAAAAACGTATGTGGTTACCGCAACGCGCCACGCATGGCCCAGTCGCTCTATGGCTTGCTCGCCAGCGTCGGCGACGTCGAGTGTTGGGCCACGGAATCGGCTGAGGCCTCCTCTTCAGACGCCGGCGGGTTCTCCTCATCTGTTTCCGGCGTCTCGGAGGCGAACAGATCGACACCCACGCGTTGCATGTAAGCAATCAGTGCAATGGCTTGCCTGTCTTGAACATTGGCTGGACCACCCTGAGCAACGATTTCGGCGGCGATCTGCTCAGCCTGCTTCCGTGCCATGCCTTCGGCGTCTTGCAGCTCTTCTTCGTAGGGCGCGCCCAATTGATGAGCGGCATTTACCATCGCCTGAATCGCTCCATACTTGATGTCCTGGGTCAGCAGATGCCCATAGGGAGGCATGACGGAACCCTCCGACACCAGCGACGGGTTTTCGAAGTGCGTCCAGTGCCAAAAACTGCTTTGCTTACCGCCCTCGCGGGCCAAATCCGGCCCGATGCGGCGACTGCCCCACTGGAATGGGTGATCGTAGATGAATTCACCGGGCTTGCTGTATTCACCGTAGCGTTTCGTCTCGGCAATCATCGGGCGAATCTGTTGCGAGTGGCAGTTGTAGCAACCCTCCGCGACATACAGGTGCCGGCCAGCCAGCTCTAGCGGCGTATACGGTTTAACCGTGGCAATCGTCGGTACGTTAGAACGGATCAAGAACGTGGGAATGATCTCAAACAACGACGCAATCACCACGGCGACGGTAGTCAACACAGTGAACTTGACCGGCAAGCGCTCCCAGCTGCGGTGCCAGTTCATTTTGGACCACACATCCAATTTCTTACCAAACTCCAACACAGGTGCGTTCGCTAGATCGCTGACAGGCACAGGATCCTGATGCGGGTAGTGCTTGGACAACGCCGGAGCCGAGTACACGGGCTCGTCGTAAGTCGCCGGGCGCGACAGCCAAGTCATGAACGCGTTCAGCCCCATCATGACGACGCCGCCCACATACAGTACGCCCCCCAACACACGTAGCCACCACAGAGGCACAATAGATTGGGTGGTCTCGATAAAGTCTGGATACATCAATTGTCCAGTTTCCGGATCAATGGCGCGCCACATCAAACCTTGCATAATGCCAGCGGCATAGATGGGAATGATGTACAGCAGGATCCCCAAGGTGCCCGTCCAGAAGTGCAGGCTCATCAACCGATCGCTCCAAAGTTTGGTTTGAAACAACCGTGGCAGCAGCCAGTAGAGCATGCCAAAGGTCATGAACCCATTCCAACCCAACGCGCCTGAGTGCACGTGGGCAATGGTCCAGTCGGTGTAGTGGCTGAGTGCGTTGACACTCTTGATCGACAGCATGGGCCCTTCAAAGGTAGCCATCCCATAGAAAGTCACGCCGACCACAAAGAACTTCAAGATCGGATCAGCGGCCACTTTGTGCCAAACACCCCGTAACGTCAGCAGCCCGTTGATCATGCCGCCCCAACTGGGCATCCACAGCATCAGACTGAACAACATGCCCAAGGTGGTCGCCCATTCCGGCAGAGCGGTGTAGTGCAAATGGTGCGGGCCCGCCCAAATGTAGATGAACACCAAAGACCAGAAGTGAATAATGCTCAGTTTGTAACTGAACACCGGCCGCTCCGCCGCCTTAGGTAGGAAGTAATACATCAATCCCAAGAACGGTGTGGTCAGAAAGAACGCGACCGCGTTGTGACCATACCACCATTGCATGAACGCGTCCTGCACGCCCGCGTACACGGAATAACTGTGGAACAGCGAAGTCGGCACGACCAGATTATTGAAGACGTGCAACAAGGCGACAGTGACGATCGTGGCAATGTAAAACCAGATGGCCACATACAGGTGCCGCTCCCGCCGATGAATTAGCGTCATCAAGACGTTGCCGCCGAAGACGAACAACCAGATGACGGCGATGGCCAAGTCAATCGGCCATTCCAGTTCCGCGTATTCCTTGCTCTGAGAAATACCCAAAGGCAAGGTGACGGCCGCGGCCACGATAATGGCCTGCCAACCCCAAAAATGAATCTTACTCAGGCGGTCACTCCACATCCGAGCCTTGCACAGCCGTTGAGTGCTGTAGTAGATGGCGGCGAAGATGGCATTGCCGGCGAAAGCGAAGATCGCCGCATTGGTGTGCAACGGTCGCAGTCGCCCGAAGGAAATCCATGGCAATCCGCCGGTGAGCCAAGGCACGACCAAGATGACCGCCACCAACAAACCGACCACCGTGGCCACCAGACCCCAGACAATCGTCGCAGCCACGAACATCCTGACGATCTGATCGTCGTAAGAGAACTTTTCGACTTCGGTGTTTTCTACCTGTAGCTGAGATGAGCTGGCCGCTCCTGCGGACGATGCGTCTAATTCTGTCGACATGAATGCTTCACTGCTTGAGAATGCCTTGTCTCGCCCACCGATCATGCGGGCTCATGTGGGCAGAATGCCTAAGCACAACGAATGCCATTTAAGTGCTTCCCCGGCGCCAGCGACAAAATGGCACACCCCGCATGTCAACCAAAGCCGCACACTCGGGCCAAACAGGCCTGCTGCTCTCGGGCTTCGGCGGACAAAATGTCGCCCTTGAACTGTGCGTTGGGAGGCCGACCTCTAGATGTGCACAGCTGCACACTCGCACACTCGTCGAAATGAAATCAGCAGCCCGCGTGTGCGAATCTGGCTCACTTCTCAGCTAGCCCGTCAACAACACGCGAACGTCCGCACTCCGACTCTGGTCGCCGGTGCTGGCATTGCAGTTGCAGCTTCGCTTCCACTAGCCATCGCGGTCGGTTGCGCAAGGCCGATCCACGTTGCAAGGTTTAGTTGACGACTTTCTTCTTTCGAGGACAAAACATGGCCCCGACGAATTCCCATCAGCTTCAGTGTCAGTACTTTTCTCAGGAAGACCTTCTTGGCGGCGGATGCCTGGACATTGAGATGGCGATCGGCGCGGCCGAGTCAGCCATGCTGGCCTTCGAACGAGACGAAGTCCTTTTCCCGGACAAGATCGTGCAGATCTTCAACGATGAAACTCAGGAGCGCATCAACTGCCTACCGGCCACATTCAAAAAGGAAAAAATCTGCGGAGTGAAATGGGTGTCGGTGTTTCCGCCGAATCCTGTCCGGCACGGCATTCAAAACTTGTCGGCGGTCATCATCTTGTCCGAAATTGAGCGTGGATTCCCCATCGCATTCATGGAGGGCACCCTCTGCTCCAACGTCCGTGTGGGAACCATGGGAGCCGTGGCAGCCAAGCATCTAGCCATCGAAGATGCCAGCTCCATCGGGTTCATCGGCGCCGGCGAGCAAGCCAAGATGCACTTGATTGCCATGAAGACGGTCCGACCCTCGCTGCAACACTGTCTGGTAGCCGCCAAGTCCAGCGAAGAAGAAGAGCTGTTCGTCCAGCAAATGCAGCCACTCGTGCCCGATGTTCGCATTCAAACCACGGGCGGCGACCTCAAGCAAGCTGTTTCGCAAGCGGACATCGTGGTCACGGCGACCAGCGCGCAAGCACCTTTGCTGAAAGCCGAGTGGATGCGGGAAGGCTGCTTTTATTCCCATGTTGGCGGCTGGGAAGACGAATTTGCGGTAGCTCAGGCTTGCCAGAAAATAGTCTGCGACGACTGGGAAACCGTCAAACATCGCACGCAAACTCTGAGCCGGATGTATCAAGAGGGACTGCTGGCCGACGACGACATCTATGCCAATCTAATCGAGCTGGTAGCTGGGACGAAAAGTGGACGAGAAAACCGGTCTGAAAAAATCTACTTCAACGCGGTCGGACTGGCATATGTGGATGTCGCAATTGCCTACGCCATGTACCTGCGGGCCATTGACGCAGGCATGGGGCAAAGCTTGAAGATCCAGCATGAGATGATCTTCGAGCACGCGCACCTGAAGGACTGGGTTCGGTTGCCGACCGCCGGACAGCACGCGGATTCCTAGATGGGACGGCTACCCAGCCGCTCGAAAAAAACACCGCAAGAACTACTGCAAATGCCCCCACCGGTCTCCGCTGTGGAACTGGATGCCGGCGGTGGGCTCTACGAACTCTCTGCCGCGTGTGAAACAACCAATTTGCATGCTGCGCATGGACATCAGAGGACTTGGTCGGCTGGCGATCAATTCAGCGAACGACATAAACCCATGCCGGTTTAGGTAGCTGCTGACGCCATCCAGTATGTGCGCCACTGCGTCAGGCCCCGAGCGATAAACTTCACTGGTAACCATCGCCACATCGGCGCCGGCCAGAATGGTCTTGATCAAGTCCTGCGGTACGCAAACACCACCGCTGGCGGCCACCGAAATCTCCGGTCCGCCAGCGCGCACACGAACTAGGCCAGCAATCGTACCGTTGATGTTACTGGCCGGCGTGAGGCCCCAATTGAAGGTCGAACCAACTTGTTCGATGGCGATGTGCCACGCCGGTTCATGGGCGAAGCACACCAGTCCCGCCACACCCGCGTCGACCAACTGCCAAGCCAAATGGGGAAGGTTGGAGTGAAAAGGACTCAGTTTGACCGACACGGGAATATCCACGATGTCGCAGACTTGCGCCACCCGACCGACGAGATCCTGATCAACGTCATTGGCGCTGCGGGGCGCGTTGGCCAACTCGCAATCCAGAGTCACTTCAATCGCGTCCGCGCCGCTCAATTCGATTTCTCGGGCAAAGTTCAACCAATCTCCCGTTGAACAACCATTCAAGTTGGCGATTACCGGAATGCCGGTCACTCTTTTTAATCGCTTGATCGACGCCAGATACTCGATGGGACCTCCGTTGTATCTGTCGTTCGCTTCGTCGTAATCAATGGCCTCAAAGTGGGATTCAACTGGCTGCGCGCGTTCGCCATCTTCGAACATGTGGTGCACAATCTGCTCTTCAAACAGTGAAGGCAATACGATGGCACCGGCCCCCGCAATCGACAGCTGACGCACCATTTCAGGATTCTGAGTCAGCGAACAGGCCCCAATCACGATAGGAGAATTGAGCTGGAGGCCCAGGTAATTGGCTGAGGTATTCATGTTCAACCTGCTACTGCGTGTCGCACAAAATGTGGATCGGAATCTCTGGTTTCGAAACGGTGGTCGCGCGTGCCGAGATCAGGAAAAAGACGCCGACAATGGCAGCTGTGAGAATCGTCCGGACGTGTTGCTCGCGCGCTCATTGGCATGGCCTCTTAAATCGTGGCCTCTTAAATCGTGGCCTCTTAAATCGTGGCCTCTTAAATCGCGGCCTCTCAAATCGATCAAAATCAACCGCCCGGAGGTAGCCTGCTCTAGTTGCCGCCAGCAACGAGATTTTCGCTGGGCGTCAGCCAGCTGATGTTCTCTAAAGCTTGCTCTTCGTGATGTTCGAGCGCGTCGACAAACAGGCTGAGGTCGCGTGCGACTTGGCACCAAACAGCCGTGCCCCCAGATTTGAGTTGTTCGATCAAACGGCTTAGTCGAGCACTCAGCGCTGCGCGTTCTCGATCCGCCCGGTCGCAATACGCGTCGATTTCCAAGGTGGATGTGCCTCGAGCTCGCGCCAGCAGGTTGCCGACATGATGCTCGACCCCAAAATGATCCTGGAGCCTGTAGGACAACTGCTGCAAACGATCACCCACGTCCGCCAGCTCCAATGTTCCCGGTCGCTGGGCGTCATTGACCCAGTTCGACAGGTCAGCAACGTCATCTCCCAGCTCGCGGCACTCCGCTTTCCAGGCGGTGAACAGTGCTTCCAACGCCTCTTGGCATTGCAGCCCAGCCGCATGCTGCCCTCGCTGGCCGCTTCGCAGCGGGCGATCTCCGGTCTGGACGGTGGCGTCGTGATCCTCCACGGCTTGGTGCAAGGTTACGTGATTCATGGCAAGGTTCTCCCATATTGGCGGTCGTTTATCGTCCGCACACCACCTACCTTTGTGCAAACGCAGTGCCAATGAGTCCCGAACTGAACGCGCGGCAGCGACGCGAGAACGATCGCGCCAGATGCGTCAATCGGTCGGAAACCAGACGAGTCCGCGAGCCCGATCGCGCGCCAGTGTGCACATACGCTCGCTGGCGATGAGCTCGCAACCAACACAACCTGAAGAAGTGCAACTGCAGAAAACGAACACAGGGCTCCATGCTTTGCCACGACCGCCGGCATGATGCATGCAAGCACCGTAGGCCGAGCCATCCTGTACGCGGCCACAGAACTCTCTCATCGGTGGAGCGCAAGATAGCCGTTGGAACAGCATCTAACTTGATGGGCACCGAGCCTTCTGACCTGTTGTTGGTCCATCAAATGCCCGCCTGTAGCGGTCAAACCAACAGCGCTCAAAATTCAACATATCGGGAGAAAGCACCGATGAATCAATGGATCACCTTAAGCCGCTGTAGCGACTGGTTGTTGTGGGCAGGTCGCCTGGGCGCGGCAGCCAGCTTGTCCCTCTTGGGCTGGTTTGTAGTGGCTCACCTCATCGAGGGAAGCTTGAACCCAAATGTCCAGGAAGCACTTGGCTTGTTGCTGTTTCCAGGTTGCGTCATGTTGGGACTGCTGCTGGCTTTGTGGCGTCCCATGCTAGGAGGAGTGCTGGTCATCACGGCCCTGGCAGGTTTCTACCTCTGGAATCTGGTCGAGTCGGGGCGGTTTCCAACAGGCCCGTATTTTCTGCTGTTTTCATTGCCGGGATTACTGCTGTTCCTGGTTGGACTCCAGCGAAGATGGGCTGCACGCCAGCGGCCACAGCAGCATAGTTCGATCACGACCTAGTTCGATAGATGTTCGGAGATTTCAGCCGCGTCCGCCGCCGGTGCCGGCGAGACTTTTGGAACCTCAAATCGCTCCAGCAATCGATAGAGTTTTCGGCGATGAATGCCCAGATGCCGTGCCGCTTGAGCTTTGTTGCCATTGAACTTCTTGAGCACGTCCAACACGTGCGCCTTGGCCACGTCGTCCAAGCGATCCCCTTGAGGTAGGCTGGCATCGGCTGTTGCCGGGACAGCTGCCGAGTGGGCACCTTCGGGCTGGCCGTCATCGGATGG